>DASUSP010000191.1:0-4624 GCA_036375035.1 Candidatus Limnocylindria bacterium | reverse complement strand
CACTCCGCGGTCTACGACGAGGCGGAGAACCGACTTCACGCGCAGAAGGCGGTCATGGCCCTGACCATGGGAGGAGGTGCGGGCTGATGGCCAAGAGCACGCTGGTGGTGGCGATCGGCGGCAACTCGCTGATCCTGGATGCGCAGCACCAATCGGTCCCGGACCAGTACGCCGCGCTGGGCGAGACGAGCGGGCACATCGCCCGCATCATCAAGGACGGCTGGCACGTGGCCATCGGGCACGGCAACGGGCCACAGGTGGGCTTCATCCTGCGTCGCTCGGAGCTGGCCGCCCACGAGCTGCACGAGGTGCCGCTGGACGTGTGCGACGCCGACACGCAGGGCGCCATCGGCTACGAGCTGCAGCAGAACCTCGCGCACGACTTTCGCCGGCTGCGGATCGACCGCCAGGCGGTCACGGTGGTGACCCAGGTCGAGGTCGCGGCCGATGACCCGGCGTTCCAGAACCCCTCCAAGCCGATCGGCACGTTCATGGACGAGGCGGCGGCGCGCGAGCGCGAGGCGCGCGACGGGTGGGTCATCCGCGAGGATGCCGGACGCGGCTGGCGCCGGGTGGTCCCCTCTCCCCGGCCGCTGCGGATCGTGGAGGAGCGGGCCGTCAAGACGCTCCTGCGCGAGGATTTCGTGGTCATCACCGTGGGCGGCGGCGGGATCCCGGTGGTCACCGACGAGCACGGCGACCTGCGGGGCGTGGCGGCGGTGATCGACAAGGACTTCGCCTCGGCGCTGCTGGCGATCAACCTGCGCGCCGACGTGTTCATGATCTCGACCGCGGTGGACAAGGTCGCGCTCGACTGGGGAAAGCCGACGCAGCGCTGGGTCGACGTGCTGACCCTGGCCGAGGCCAAGGAGTACCTGGCCGAGGGCACGCACTTCGCCCCGGGCAGCATGGCCCCCAAGATCGAGGCCTGCATCGAGTTCCTGGAGCACACCGGCGGCGAGGCGATCATCACCAGCCCGGCCAACATGGAGCTGGCGCTGGGCGGAGGGGCCGGCACCCGGATCGTCGCCTGATAATCGCACGCGGTCGTACACTCGGGGCGTGACGCCCGAGTGTTGCCGCGTCGACTACGACGCGATGTTCGACCCCGAGGAGGCTCGGCGCGACCTGCTGCAGTACCGCGCCAACGGCGCGGACCCCAGCACGCGACGCCTGATCGACGCGCTGCTGGCGGAGGGCGTCGAGGGCGCCTCGCTGCTGGACATCGGGGGAGGGGTGGGCGCCATCCAGCTGGAGCTTCTGACCGCGGGAGCGGCCGCCGCCACGGACGTGGACGCCTCATCGGCCTACCTGTCGGTCGCCGAGTCGGAGGCGGACGAGCGCGGCTTCCGCGGGCGCTCGCGCTACGTGCACGGCGATTTCGCGCAGCTCGCCGACGATGTGGAGCCGGCGGACGTGGTGACCCTCGATCGAGTGATCTGCTGCTATCCGGACGCCCGCGCCCTCATCGGCCGGTCAGCCGCCAAGGCCGGCCGCCTGTACGGCCTGGTGCACCCGGTGGACCGATGGTGGACCCGCGCCCTGGCCCGCGTCGGCAACCTGGGATACCGCGTCTTCCGCAACCCGTACCGCATGCACGTGCACCCCCAGCCGCTGATCGACCGCTTGGTGGCCGATGCCGGCCTGCAGCCGATCAGCCAGCACGACGCCTGGTTCTGGCGGACCGCCGTCTACCGCCGCTAGTCCAGGGCCGATGCTTCCCCCGGCAGGCGCACGGGCCGCCGGACCAGCGTCTCCGCCTTCGCCTCGCCGACCTCCTGCGGGTTGTTCAGGTAGATCTCGTGGTGCTGGCCATGCGGCTCGTACCCCGCGTCCACGATGGCCGCGTGCAGACGCCGGATGGTCGGCGTCTCCGCCGAATACGGACCGATGTGCAGGATCTGGGCGGCCGGCCCCTCCTCCCAGCGCACCACGTGCAGCCGGTCCAGGGCCGGGAGGGAGTGACGCTCCCGCGCATCGTGGATGGCCGTCTCGATCTCGACCTCGGACGCCTCCGGAGGGATGGCGAGCAGGAGCTGCCAGCGCCAGTGGTAGTCTTCCTCGCGCCGCTGGCCCGGCTCCTCTCCCTCGAGCAGCTCCTCCGGCGTGAGCCAGTAGAGGCCCTCCAGCATCCCCACGCGCGACGTCACGCCGCGCTTCCGCAGCGCGAAGTGCAGGGCGTAGGCGACCGGGTAGATCGTCTCCACCGCCGAGACGTAGTACAGCCCTCCGGGCGGCTCGGTGCCGTCGATGGCGAAGTAGCTCCGCTCCGGGACGTGCACGAAGCGGACGCGGTCCGCGGTCGCGGTGGCCAGCTCGGCCAGGTCGTCGGAGCGCTCGAAGGTGATGGCGGGCGTCGGCGAGGTGATCATTGCGCGGCTCCTTTCGCACCGATGGCCGGGACGGCGGCCAAGGCCAGCATCGCCGCGCGGCAGCATCCCGGCCAGTGCCGAGCATCCCGAGTTGTGCGAGCCGCACGGCACCAATCCACGGTGGCCGGCGCTTCGTACACTGGGCATGGAGTACCCCACCATGACCCTCGTGGACGAATACAGGGCCGGGGCCTGCAACATCGGGCCTGCCGAGGTCGCGCGACGCCGATGGACCGGCCACGTCGGCACGGCAGTCACCCTGGCCGCCGCCGCGATCCTGCTCGCAGCCGACGCGCCCGCGTGGCTGCGCCTGGGCCTGTTCCTGCCCGCCAGCGTGGCCGCCGCGGGTTACCTGCAGGCGGCCACGCGGTTCTGCGCCGACTACGGCTGGCGCGGCGTGTTCAACTTCGGGCAGGCGGGGCACGGCAACGTCAGCAGCATCGCCGACCGCGAGGCGCGGGCAGCCGACCGTCGCAAGGCGCTCGGCATCTTCGCCGCCAGCGGCACGATCGGCCTGGCCGTCGCCCTGCTGGCCATGCTCATCTGAGCGTCAGTCGCGGGCTTCACACCTCACGGGCGTACGCCTCCGCGCGGCGGCGCCGCCGGGTGACCGCCCAGCGCCGGTCCTCGCCGCGCAGGACCGCCGGCCAGTCGATCTCGGCGGCCAGCCGCTCCCCGATGGCGTGCAGCTCCTCGATCCGCGCCGCGTCGTCCAGGCCGAACTCGCGCGGCAGCCGCACGTCGATGCGGTAGAAGGCCGCGTCGGCGAAGTGGCGGTCGACCAGCTCCGTCTGCTGCTCCCCCGGCGACCGCAGCAGCTCGGCCAGGATCCATCCCAGCCAGCTGTACAGCCACGTCGGACGGGGCCGGTCGAAGAAATGCCCCGTGCCGAGCGAGACGATCACCGTGGAGGCCGGCTCGTAGCCGCGGGAGTAGAGGAAGGCCTCCACGCAGGCCTGGTAGACCGGGTTGCCGGCAACGCCGGTGCCACCGTCCACCATCGGTCCCGCGCTCTCCAGTCCGCTGACCACCCACGGCGCGAAGTAGGTGGGAGCCGCGGCCGATGCGGTGAGGCAGTCGGCCAGCCGCAGCTGCCCGGTGCGGGCCGTGTTCGTCCCTGGCTCGTCCTTGACGAAGTACCACTGATGGCCGTCGTCCAGTCCCTTGGCGGTGACCATGACGTCGCAGGGCACGTCGTTGAGGGTCCAGCTCTCCGCGCCCACCTCGGTCAGCGCCTCGCCGATCAGGCGGCGCAGCTCCCTGACGTCGTACATGCGGCCGAACACGAGCCGTTGGAGCGTGGAGAGCAGCGGCATCCGCCGGAAGAGCGGCGGCGCCTGATCGCGGTAGAGGCGCACCACGCGCTCGGCCGGCATGCCCGCGGCCACGGCACCGGCGATCAACGCCCCGGTGGAGGTGCCGGCCACGAAGTCGAAGTGGTCGCGCACGCGGCCGCCCATGGCGCGCTCGAGCGCAACGAGGGCGGCCGTCGGGATCACCCCGCGCACGCCCCCGCCGTCGATGGAGAGGATGCGTCGCACGGGAGCCATGGGTGCATGATGCGCGCCGCTCATGACAGGTCGCACGTCGCAGAGGCTGGCGATCCCCTCAGACCCGCGCTGACCGATCTATCGGTTCGGATATGGCGCGAGGGTTTTTCTGGGCCGTGATTTTCGCGTTCTATCGGTCCATCGGGAGCACGAGCCGTGCCTTTGGGCACCTCCCACGCTCACGGCAGACCGATAGACCAACCAGAACCGCGCCCGGCGAGCGGCTCCCGCGAGAATCCGCCGGTCTATCGGTCGGGGGCTCGGTCGGGGGGCTCGCCCTCTCCGCCTACCTGGTCAAGCTTCAGCGCTGTTGAGTTGATGCAGTAGCGGAGCCCGGTGGGATCGGGGCCATCGTCGAAGACGTGGCCCAGGTGCCCACCGCAGGTCGCGCAGCGCACCTCGGTGCGGGTCATGAAGAAGGATCGATCCGTCTCCGTATCGACCGCTCCCGGATCCGCGGGCTGGAAGAAGGACGGCCAGCCGGTGCCCGACTCGAACTTGGTGTCGCTGCGGAACAGCTCCGACCCGCAACCGGCGCATCGGTACACGCCGGGGGTGTGCTCGTCCCAGTAGGCGCCGGTAAACGCGCGCTCGGTTCCCTTCTCGCGCAGAACCCGGTACTGCTCCGGGCTGAGCTCGGAGCGCCACTCGGCCTCGCTCTTCTCGATCTTCGTGGTCATGCGCACACTCTACGACGGACGC
>DASUSP010000190.1:0-7229 GCA_036375035.1 Candidatus Limnocylindria bacterium | reverse complement strand
GACGCGACCGTCGTCGGGGCGTAGCGCAGCCTGGTAGCGCACCTGCTTTGGGAGCAGGAGGTCGCCGGTTCGAATCCGGCCGCCCCGACCAGGCACTCGACCCATCGCGGAGGAGGCCCGAGAGCCCATGACCTTCGACCTCGCCGAGGCGCGCGCCGCGCTGGAGCGCGGGCCATCGGTCCTGCGAGCGCTGACCGACGGCCTCCCGCAACCCTGGCTCGAGGCACGCCCGACCGCCGATGACTGGAACGCGCACCAGGTCGTCTGCCACATGCTCTACGTCGAGGAAGGGGACTGGCTCGTCCGCGCCGGGATGATCATGGAGGTCGGGACGGTCCAGCCCTTCCCGCCCGTGGAGCACGGGGACCAGTCGGGCCGCTACCCGGGGAGCTCCACCGCGGCGCTGGTGGACCGATTCGCGGCCGCGCGGGCGGACAACCTGGCCCATCTCGATGCGCTGGGCATCGGTCCCGCCGACCTGGATCGGCGCGGCATGCACCCATCCCTCGGCGAGGTGACCATGCGCCAGCTGCTGGCCACCTGGGTCGTGCACGACCTCAACCACCTGCGACAGCTGCAGGAGGCGCTGGCCTCCCATTACGTCACCGAGGTCGGGCCCTGGCGCTCCATGCTGGGAGTGCTCGACCGCGTCGACCGCTGACCCGATGCTGATTCCGGCCGTCGCCTTCCTGCTGGCGCTGGCCGGGGCGTGGCTGCTGACGCCCATCGTCCGTGACGCGGCACATGGCGCCGGCCTGCTGGACGAGCCGGAGGAGCGGAAGGTCCACGAGACGCCGATCCCGCGGCTGGGCGGCGTGGCCATCGGCGCAGCGTTCTACCTGGGCCTCGCCGCAGGGCTGGTCGCTGCGCGTGCCACCGGCGAGCGGCTGGACCTGGCCAGCGGCCACCTGACCGGGATCCTGGTGGGGTTGGCGCTGATCGCCGGCGTGGGGCTGCTCGACGACCTGCAGGGCATGCGGGCACGCGTCAAGCTGGCCGCGCAGCTGGTCGTGGCGCTGGTGGCCTACGGGCTGGGCCTGTCGATTGACGCCCTGCACGGGCCATGGGGGACGCTTGACCTCGGCCCGTGGTCGCTGCCACTGACCGTCATCTGGATGGTGGCCATGATCAACGCCCTGAATCTCATCGACGGCCTGGACGGCCTCTCGTCGGGCGTGGCGCTTACCGCCATGACCGCCTTCTGGGTCATGGCCGTGGCCATGCCCGCGTCGGACGCCATCCTGCTGGTCCTGGCGGCCGGCGCGGGCGGCGTCCTGGGCTTCCTGCGCTACAACCTGCACCCCGCCTCGATCATCATGGGCGACACGGGCTCGATGCAGCTCGGTTTCCTGCTGGCGGCGCTGGCGATCACCCTGACCCAGAGCCCGCAGAGCGCGGTCGTCCCGTGGGCGCCACTGGTGGCGGTGGGACTCCCGCTGGCCGACATGGCCTGGGCCGTCCTGCGCCGCGCAGCGGCCCGGGCGCCGGTGTTCGCCCCTGACAAGGGCCACATCCACCACCAGCTCATGGCCGGCGGCCTCTCCACGCGCCGGGTGGTTCTGCTTCTCTGGATTGCGTCGGCCCTGCTGGGGGTCCTGGCGGTGCTGCTCTCCTAGCGTCCGCCCGCCTCGGCCGGGGGCCCGTCCTGTCCGGAGAGGTACCACGCGTCGCGGACGCCCGGGCCGAACAGCCGCTCCATCTCCTCGGCGATTGCCCCACGATGGGGGATCAGCAGGTAGTTGACCTCCGGGTCCAGCGGAGGATCCGTGTAGTCGGGCAGGCCCAGCACCACGCGGTCGATCGAGCCGCTGCCGATGCGCGGCAGCAGCGAGGCGAGGTCGCCGGCCCGCTCCCTGGGGAAGTCGGTGCTGACGGTGCGCCCGACGGCGTCCAGGATGTCCGGCAGCTCGAAGATGAGGTCCAGCTTGGCCAGCTCTCGGCGCAGCTCGAGCAGCACCGTCTGTTGGCGCTCAGAGCGCTTGAAGTCGTCCTGCTGCTGGCGAGTCCCATCGGGAAGCTCGATCCATCCCTGCCGGATCCGTGCGTAGGCCAGCGCCCTGCCACCGTCGTAATGGCTGTACCCGGCCGGCAACTCGATGCCGCGGCCCTCGACCCCCGGCCCGGCGTACTGCGGGTCGATCAACCGCCCTGGCAGGCGGAGCGTCAGGCCACCCACCGCGTCGATGAGGCTGCTGAAGCCTTCCAGGTCCACCTGGGCGTAGTACTGGATCGGGATCCCCAGGTAGAGACTGACCGTCCGCTCAAGGCTCCGCACGCCGCACGCCTCGCCCGCCGTGGGTGGAAGGTCCGGGCACCACAGCTCGGGGCTTGCACCGGCCTCCGTGGCCAGCTCGTTGATCTTGCGCGGGTAGAGGCCGTCGGCGTAGATGCGGGTGTCGGGAAGCGGAGCGTAGCCGGTGTCGCGCGGGATGGAGACCATGACCGCCGTGTGGGCGACCGGGTCGACGCTCACCACCAGGATCGTGTCGGTCAGCGATTGCTCGCGCCCCGGCGCGGTGTCGACACCCAGAAGGAGGAAGCTGACCCGCTCGGTGCCGTCCCATGAGTACTCAGGCTGGTTGAGCGGGGCGGCGCTGTGTGGGACGCCGCCGCCCGGGTCCAGGCCGCGGCTGACGCTTCCCCCCGAGAAGATGTCCTCCAGCGCGTCGCCCAGTCGTCCGATCACGATGCCCGCCCACGCGTGCATTGCGACCGTCGCCACCAGCAGGACCAGCACGGCAAGAATGCCGGCCACGCTGCCGGCTGACTTCGCTCGCGTCCGGAGAGACGCTGCCAGCGGGCTACCCGCCTCGGCGATGGCGTAGACGCGCCATGCCAGCAGCGCGAGATTGAGCACGACCAGCGCCGCCAGGAACCGATCGGAGAGGAGGAGGTTCCGGAGCTCGGCTCCGGCGAGGGCCACTCCGATCAACGCCGTCGCCAGCAGCAGCGTCACCGGCATGGCCAGCGCCAGTGCCAGCCCTCGGCGGCCGCCGAGGGCCTGGCCCAGGCCAGGGAAGACGAATGACAGGAGCGCGGCGAGCGCGGGATGCCGCTGCGGGCTGGCGTCGATCATTGGCACCTGCGGGCGTCGTCGGAGGGCGGTAACTCGGGCCGGGGCGGCAGAATCCTACACGACCTCGGCCGCCGACCGGCACAGCGGCAGGTCGCACTCGACCGCGTGCCGCGTGCAGAAGTGGTGACCACAGGCATCGGCCCTGGGCGGTTCGGTCCGGTTAGGTGGGGAGGTACCTTTGCGCCATGCCGAACCGGGACCATAGACTTACGCCGGTCGTTCCCGGACGCCGCCATGGCAACCGGCCGTGCCCACCGACCCACGATTCGAGATCGCCTTGACCGCAGACCAGATCTTCATCCTCGTCACCGGGATCGTGGCGGCGCTGCTGGGCGCCGGAGCCCTGCTGGCCGCCGCTCGTCGGCGGCGTGGGGCAGACGAGGAAGGCGGCGGCGCCATCGTAGCGCGGCCGGAGCCCCAGGCCGACAAGTACGAGCTGCCGCCATCCGACGTGGAGGCGCTGAGCGGAGCCTCGTACGGCACTGCGGTGCGTGTGCTGTGGTGGGTGTCGATCGCGCTGGTCCTGATCGGCATCGGGCTGTCTGATGCATTCGAATCCACGCGTCCGGGTATCTACCTGCTGGGCGCCGCTGCAGTGGCGGTCGTCTTCCTGGTGCATGACCTGCTGCCGGCCAGGCTGCGGACCCGAGCGGTGGCGGTGATCGAGGTGCTCGCCGCGCTGGGTATCGTCACCGCTCTGCTGACCCTGACCGGGCACGGCACGTCGCCATTCGCCTATGCCTACGCCCTGGTGGCGGTGGCGGTCGCCCTGGCGGCCAGCCGGGCCGGCGCCCTGCTGGTGGCCGCCGCCGCAACACTGGCCTTCCTGGGCGTGCTGTGGGTCGACCCGGCACGCGACGACTACGGCAGCCGCGAGATCCTCGGCTTCGGGCTGACCATCGGTTCAATCTGGCTGCTTGCCTACCTGGCCAGCGTCTTCGCGTCGGCGGAGCGCACCATCCGTGGTGCGGTGGAGAAAATGTCCCGCATCGACCCGCTGACCGGGCTGTTCAACAGCAGCCAGCTCTACCCGATGCTGGAGCAGGAGGTGCAGCGCACCCGACGCAGCGAGCGCGGCTTCTGCCTGCTGATGATCGACCTGGACGGCCTGAAGGCGGTCAACGACACGTACGGGCACCACCGTGGCGACGAGGTGCTTCGCGCGCTGGGCAATGTGATCCGCGGCTCGATCCGCAACCTGGACACGGCCTACCGCCTGCACGGCGACGAGTTCATGGTCCTCCTCCCGGAGACCGATATCGCCGGAGCCTTCGTGGTCGCCGAGAAGGTGCGCACCGGGGCCGAGGAGGTTGGCCTCGCCGCCGGCAGCGTCGAGATGCTGACCAGCGTCAGCATCGGCCTGGTTTCCTGTCCCGAGGATGGCACAAGCGCCGACGAGCTGATGCTCGCGGCCGATCGGGCCATGTACCAGGCCAAGTCGCTGGGCAAGAACCAGGTTTCGGGCAATCCGCGCCCACGGCGCTTGCTGCACCGGGCCGCCGAGGAGCCTGTGGCCGAGCAGCCGAAGGTGACCGCCATCCCGGTGGAGCCCGCCGGGGAGCCGACCGTGGACATACCCGCGGCCGCGGCTCCCGTCCAGGCGGCGGTCGGCGACCTCGACCTGGACGAACCGCTGCTCGTCCCGCCGCCGGTGCTGCCGGTCGCCGAGAGCGCCCTGGCGGACAACCACACCGAGGAGGACGAGCCGGACCCCAGCGAGGTTCGCCGGCACATCGCGGCGGCCAGCCGGAACCTGGACCCCGACTACCAGATCCGGCGTGCCATGGACGCGTTCCTGTCGCCGACGCGAACGAACGGCGAGTGACCTAGCCGGCGGTCTCCACCAGCCGGGTCCAGAGCGGCACGATCTCCCACCAGACCACGCCCGGGGGCAGCACCACCGGGTCTCCCGAATCGGCGTAGGTCCAGGTCGTCCCATCCTCGGCGCTCGGGCGAGACCAGGCCAGCTCGATGGCGCGACCGTCGACGTACAGGACTCCGCGCCCGCTCCCCACCAGGTGGTGGTAGCGACGCGGGTTTCCGCCCGGGTCACGCGAGATCGTCACCACGTCCTCGCGCACCAACTGCACCACAACCGTGCGCGCGGCAATGACCGCCTCGGTGGCCACGTCCACGTGCGGGACGCCAGCCTCGGAGCGTTCCCAGCGCCGCCCCCCGGCGTTCCAGCTCCAGCCGAAATGCCAGAACCCGTTGGTCCAGATCTCGAGGTGACGGATCGGTCGACCGGTCGGCATCGACTGCTCCGCGAAGGTGAACGGCGGGCGCAGCTCGTCGACCCGGGCCGCCAGCGACTGGAGGCGCGCATCGGTTCCGAAGGCGGAACGGGCGGCCTCGAGGTCCGCGTACAGGTTGTGCGGAGCCAGGGCCGTCCCGGCCCGATGGAAGTACGGCCACTCGCCGGTGATCCCGTTGACGAACGGCATGCCGGCATCGCGGAAGCGCCCGACCGCCTCGTTCCCTGCCCCGAAGAAGAAGGGTAGGACGTGCAGGTCCTGCCACAGATCGATGCTGTAGTAACGCGCCGATCGCACCGGCCCCGTGAGCCCGTCGATGCGGCGGCAGAGGTAGATCCCCGTGTAGCGGGTGACGTCACCCTCCACGGTGGCCTCGATCACCATGTCCGCGTTGGCCAGGTTCCGCGCCGGGCGGGCGGCGGGATGGTTCTCGATCTGCACCGCCAGTGCCGGGTCGTCGAGCAGGGCCGGATCGTCCGCCGGCAGCCCGTTGAGCGGGCAGGCGACCACCGGGGTCGGCGAGGGCGTGGGTGCCGGGGTCACCGGCGTCGGCCGCGGCGTCGGCGACCAGGAGGCACCAGGCGTGAGCCGTGGGGTGGATGCGGGTGATGCCTCCGCGACGGGCCGTCCGTCCAGCCCCTGGCTGATGAGAGCCCCGCCCCCCACCGCCACGGCAAGAACGCCCGCCATGGCCGCCGCCATGGGTCCCGACGGCGGCCACCCAAGGCGGAGCCACTCGGGTCGCTGCATGGAACAGATGCTAGCGATTCATCGTCCGACGGCCTATGGCACCATTGCGAGCATGGTGAGGATTCGGTGACCGCCGCAGCCCGTACCCCGGGGCACCAGCTGGACCCACGCTCGTCGCTGGCCGCGTTCCTATCCTTCGTGTTCCCGGGGCTGGGCCAGGCCTACAACGGGCAGCGGCAGCTGGCCTGGATGCTGGCGTTGCCCGTCGTGCTGTTGGCCGCCACGGCGGCCCTGGCGCTGATCGCGGCGCGAGCCGGCGTCCTTTCGCAGCTGCTGGACAGCGGGTTCCTGGTGGGCCTCATCGTGCTGGACCTCGCGCTGCTGGGCTGGCGCGCGGTGGCCATCGCCCAGGCCCACGGCTGGCGCGCACCCATCTCGGCCCGCCACTGGACCGGCTGGGTCACGGGACTGCTGCTGGCCGTTACCCTCGGCATGCACCTGCTGCCCGCCTACTGGGCGGTGAAGGCCATCGACACGCTGGGCGCGGTCTCGCGGGAGGGCTCCGGCGTGTCTCGCGGCGGGGTGGGCGGCCTTCCTGGCGAGACCCCCCTGCCGATACCCTCGGACCAGCCCGACGTGCGCCGCGGAGATCGGGTGAACGTCCTGCTCGTCGGCATCGACGCTGCGCCGGGGCGGGATCACAGCCTGACCGACACCATGCTGGTGGTCAGCCTGGATCCGCGCGGTGGACGCTCCGCGATGATCTCGATCCCCCGTGACATGTACGGCACGCCCCTGCCCGATGGCCGCGTCTACAACTCGAAGCTCAACTCGCTGATGGCCTTCGCGGCCGCGAGGCCGGCCGAGTTTCCGGACGGCGGGGTTGGGACCCTGAAGGCGGCCATCGGTGAGCTGCTCGGGATCAGGATCCACTACTTCGCGGCGATCAACCTGCTCGGCTTCAAGCAGGCGGTCGACGCCATCGGCGGGGTCGACATCACCGTCGAACGCGCCATCAACGACCCCACCTACACCAACGAGTACGGCGTGGGCGAGGGCTTCTACCTCCCTGTCGGGCGTCACCATCTGGACGGCCACCTGGCGCTGGCCTTCGTGCGATCGCGGAAGGGCATCGGCGACAACGACTTCACCCGGGCCGCTCGGCAGCAGCAGCTGCTGGCCGCGGTCCGGGACAAGCTGACCGCCGG
>DASUSP010000189.1:0-5104 GCA_036375035.1 Candidatus Limnocylindria bacterium | reverse complement strand
GTCTCCACCGATGACAAGCTGCGCTTCATCTCCCTCCTGGCCGATGCCGGCCTGCGCGAGATCGAGGCCACCTCCTTCGTCTCCCCGCGCGCCATCCCGCAGCTGGCCGATGCCGACGAGCTGATGCGGCGCCTCGAGCGCAGGTCGGGGGTGCGCTACCCGGTGCTGGTGCCGAACGCGCGCGGCCTGGAGCGGGCGGTGGCCGCGCAGGTCGACGCGGTTTGCCTGTTCACCGCCGCCACCGAGTCGTACGTGCGCCACAACATCGGGATGGGGATCGACGAGTCGCTCGACGCATTCCGGCCCGTGGCCGAGGAGGCGAGGCGGCGCGGCTGGTGGCTGCGCGGTTACGTGAGCACCGCCTTCGGCTGCCCGTACGAGGGCGAGGTGGACCCGCGCGCGGTGGTGGACGTGTGCCGCAGGCTGCTGGAGCTGGGCGTGGACGAGCTGGCGGTGAGCGACACAGTCGGCGTGGCCGGGCCGGCCGACGTGCGGCGGGTGGTCGGCGCGCTGCGCGCGGAGGGGATCGGGCCGGAGGTGGTGGCCCTGCACCTGCACGACACGCGCGGGACCGCGCTGGCCAACGTGATGGCCGCGCTGGACGAGGGCGTGGCCGGGTTTGACGCCGCGGCCGGCGGCACGGGCGGCTCGCCCTACGCCCCGGGGGCGGCCGGCAACCTGGCCACCGAGGACCTGGTCTACCTGCTCGACCGCCAGGGCCTGCGGCACGGCATCGACCTGGACGGTGTGCTGGCTGCCGCGCGGTTCATCGCCGGGGCGCTGGGAAAGCCGGAGGTCGGCAGCAAGGTGGGGCGAGCTGGGGGCTGGCCGCGCTAGGATGGCCCCGATGGACGAGGCCGGGGCCGGAGCAGCTCGCCCGCTGATCCTGGACGTCGACACCGGGATCGACGATATGGTGGCGCTGCTCATCGCGGCGACCTCCTCCGAGCTGAACCTGCGGGGCGTGACCTGTGTGGCCGGCAACGTGGAGATCCACCACGTGGCGCGCAACACCGGCAAGATCCTGCAGATGTTGGGACGCTCCGACGTGCCGGTCAGCATCGGTGCGGCCAGGCCGCTGCAGCGTCGCCTGCGCACCGCCCCGGAGACCCACGGGCCCAGCGGAACGGGATTCGTGGAGCTTCGCGGCGAGGACCGCAACCTGGGGAGCACCGAGTACACCCCCATCCCCGCCGCGCGGTACCTGGGGGCGCACGTCAAACGGCATCCAGGGGAAGTCACGATCCTGGCGCTGGGGCCGCTCACCAACCTGGCGGCCGCCTCGCTGGGCGGCGTGGACCTGGGCGGCGGGGCGCGCGAGGTCGTGTGGATGGGCGGCACCCTCGAGGAGCGGGGCAACACCACCGAGACCGGTGAGTGGAACGCCTGCGTCGATCCCGAGGCGGCCGAGACCTGCCTAAAGGCGGGCGCGATCGGACGGCTCTTCCCGCTGGACGCGACCCAGGACGTGGTCTTCACCCTGGACGACCTCAACTCCCTGCCCGATACCCACCTGGCGCGCGTCGTGCGCGACGCGATCCGCTTCTACGTCGGCTTCCATCGCCAGGCCGACGGCATCGACGGCTGCTACCTGCACGACCCGGTGACGCTGATCGCCGCGCTCCTGCGACCCGACCTGGTGACCGAATCGGTCAAGGAGCGGCTGGCGTGCGACACCAGTGCCGATCCCTACGTGGCCGGCAGCCTGTACCGCCACGAGGGGACGGACCGTGCGCCGGTGCAGGTCGCGGTCTCGATCGATGCCGACGGCATGAAGGCCGAGCTGCTGGCTCGACTCGCCGCGGCCGTAGCCTGACAATACGGATCACCTTCGGAGGAGGTTCTCGTGGCCATTCGCTGGATCGCGGCCCTGGTCGGCTTCGCCGTCGTCGCATTCATCGGGATCGTCATCGTGGGGGACTTCAGCGCGGAGGAGGCCGGCAACTCGTGGGCGCTTGTCGCCGCCCTCGCCCTGGCAGCGGCGTTCATCGTGTACGCGGCGGTGGAGTACGCGCAGACCGGCGGCTTCGCGTCGATCGCCTCGCAGTTCGACCTGCGAACCCTGGTGCTCATGCCGATCGCGATCGCGATCAACATCATCCTGGGCGCGGCGGTCGCCAACGCGCTGAAGATCCCGATCTACCTCGACAGCATCGGCACCATCCTGGTCGGGGCGCTGGCCGGACCCATCGCCGGGGCGCTGACCGGGTTCACGGCCAACATCGTGTGGCAGTACATCATCCCGCCGCCGTTCCAGGGCGCGGTGGCGGCGCCGTTCGCCATCGTGGCAGCGGTGATCGGCCTGATGGCGGGCATCTTCGCGCGCGCCGGCTGGCTGCGCCCCAGACCGAGCAGCTCCGGCGGAGCGCTGCTGGTGGGTGGCCTGGTGGCGCTGGCGATCGTCGTGCTGCTTGGCGTCTACGCCTACGTGCGCTTCTACACCGACGCGTTCGAGTTCTTCAATCCGGAGAATACCGACCCGCTGTTCGTGATCCTTGGCTGGCTGATCGCGGCCCTGTTCGCGGCGTTCATCGTCGGTTTCGCGGCGCTGCTTGTCGTCCGCCGGGACCTCACCGTGGCGTATGTCACGGTGGCCGGCGTCCTGACCGGCGTGGTGGCGGCGCTCATCAGCGCGCCGATCAGCGCCAACCTGTTCAGCGGCGTCACCGGCTCGGGAACCGACTTCCTGGTGGCCGCATTCAGGCAGGCGGGCTCGGACATCCAGACCGCGACGTTCCAGCAGGGCCTGCTCTCCGACCCGGTCGACAAGCTGGTGACCTTCTTCGTTGTCTACCTGGTGCTCACCGCAATGGCGAGGCGCACCATCGCCCGCTTCCCGCAGGGCGAGCGGCTGATCGCGACCGGCGACGAGGCGGGCGGCGAGCCGGGTGAATGGCGGGAGGCGAGCGCCTGAGCGACGCCTCGACGGCCGGCTGGCACCGGGGCCTGCCCGACTTCCTGGGCCGCCCCGGGCCCACGCCCTTCCATCGGCTCAACCCGCTGACCAAGGCGACCCTGGCGACGGTCACCGCCGTGGGGGCGGTGGTGCTCGGTGGGCTGGCCGGACCTGCCCTGCTGGTGGTGGTGGCGGTTCTGCTGCCGGCGATCGTGGCGGGAGTGCTGCCGCGCCTGCTGAAGCTGGCGGTGCTGCTGGCGCTGCCGATCGCCCTGTCCGCCTTCGTCGTCAACCTGTTCTTCTTCCCCGGCGGCCAGCAGGTCCTCTTTAGCCTGGGCCCGATCACCGCCACGGCCGAGGGGCTGGGCTTCGCGCTCGAGATCATGGCGCGCATCCTGGCCATCAGCGGCGCGGTGACCCTCTTCTACCTGACCACTCGCCCGGCGGACCTCGTGGTCGACCTGGAGCGGCGCGGCGTCAGCGCCCGGGTGGCGTTCGTGGCCAACGCATCGGTCCAGGCCGTGCCGGCCATGGTCGAGCGCGCCGGGCAGATCACGGCCGCCCAGCGGGCACGCGGCCTGGATACCCAGGGCTCGGCCTGGCGGCGGATCCGCGGCGTGGTCCCCATCGTGGGGCCGGTGATCCTGGGCTCCATCGCCGAGGTGGAGGAGCGGACCATGGCGCTCGAGGCCCGAGGCTTCACGCGACCGGGTCGCCGCACGCTGCTGTGGGCCCCGGACGACACGCGCCGGGAGGCGGTCGCGCGCTGGATCCTGCTGGCGGGGCTGGTGGCCTTGGTCGTGGCCCGCCTAGCCGGAGGTGGGTCGGGATGACCCTTTCGCTGAACGGCGTCGGATACCGATATGCCGGGGCGCGACGGCCGTCACTTCTGGACGTCGACCTGTCGCTGCCCGACGGGACCGTGGTTGGCGTGGTCGGCGCATCCGAGGCGGGCAAGACGACCCTGTGCCTGGTGGTGAGCGGCCTGGCGCCTCGGGCCATCGGCGGCCAGATCCGCGGCCAGATCACGCTGGACGGCGCCGACATCGACCCCATGCCAATGCACGAGCTGAGCAGCCACATCGGGACCGGCTTCCAGAATCCCGGGACCCAGCTCTCGCAGGTGAGCGACACCGTCTTCGAGGAGGTCGCCTTTGGACCGATGAACGCCGGCCTGCCTCGCGACGAGGTCGTGGAGCGGACCTGGGCCGCGCTGGACGCCCTGGGGATCGAGCTGCTGGCCGAGCGCGACCCCCGGCGGCTGTCGGGCGGCCAGCAGCAGCTGGTGGCCATCGCCGGGCTGCTGGCCCTGCGCCCCGAGCACCTGGTCCTGGACGAGCCGACCGCCCAGCTCGACCCGGCCGGGACGCGCCTGGTGGCCGACGCCGTCGCCCGCCTGGCGGCCGACGGTGCGTCGATCCTGGTCACCGAGCAGAAGACCGATGTGCTGGCCGCAGTCTGCAGCCGCGTGGTGGCGCTGGACGGCGGGCGGGTGGTCCGCGACGGTCCCGCCGCCGACGTGCTGGCCGACCCGGCGCTCGAGGACCTGGGCGTGACCGCGCCCTCGACGGTCCGGCTTGTCCGCGCCGCGGAGCGTGCGGGCCTGGCGCCGGGTGCACGCGCCCGCCTGCGGGAGGCGCTGGACCGATGAGCCCGCCCGCGCCTGAGCTGCGGCTCGATGGCGTGACCCACGTCTATCCCGCGTCCGGCGTGACCGCGCTGGAGGACGTCACGCTGGTGCTGCCGCCCGGACAGCGAGTGGCCCTGGTCGGGCAGAACGGCTCCGGAAAGACGACCCTGGTCCGCCACTTGAACGGCCTGCTGCGGCCCACCAGCGGCCGGGTCTTGGTCGGAGGACAGGACGCCGCCGAACGCACGGTGGCGCAGCTAGCCCGGCAGGTCGGCCTCGTCTTCCAGGACCCGAGCCGCCAGATCTTCGCAGGGTCGGTGCGCGCCGAGGTGGAGTTCGGCCCGCGCAACCTGGGCCTGCGCGGCGCCGAGCTGCAGGCGGCTGTGGACGAGGCGCTGGCGCAGGTGGGCCTGGCCGGCGAGGCCCGCGCCAACCCCTACGACCTGGGCGAGTCGCGGCGCAAGCTGCTGGCCCTGGCATCGGTCCTGGCCATGGACACGCCGGTCCTGGTGCTGGACGAGCCGACGACGGGGCAGGACCTGCGCGGCGTGGAGATCGTGCGCGGGGTCGTCGCGGAA
>DASUSP010000188.1:0-12592 GCA_036375035.1 Candidatus Limnocylindria bacterium | reverse complement strand
CCGAGGAGGGGCCTTCTCGTTGCTGCCGGATTCGCTAACCACAGGGGCATCTTTCACGCGCGGTTTCCCGCACTACCCTAACCCAAACCTACCCATGACCCTGCAATCAGTGGTGAATCGCTGTGCGAACAGCGAACACATCATAGGGTCGGCTCCCTTCAGGGGTCAACGGCCTGGGACTAAGATTCCTTTACATTTCGAAGCGGTACCGATGGCCTAGGCGGGGCTCTCCTCTGGACCGCTCTCGATCCGGATTCCCTCGATCACGACGGGGTCCAGCGGCACATCCGTCTGGGTGGTCGGGACCTGCCCGATGGCGTGCACCACCTCGGTCCCGGCCGTCACCCGACCCAGGACGCTGTAGTACGGGCGCAGGCCCGGCACGTCGTCGAGCATCACGAAGAACTGGCTGCCATTGGAGTCGGTTGGACCGATGATCTGGCCGCCCTGGTCGTACTGGATGGCGTTGGCCATGGCCACCATGTAGCGGGTGTAGGTCGTGTCCTCGGCCGGGAGCTCCACCTCGAAGCGGTAGCCCGGCCCGCCGGTCCCGAGGCCGGCGAAATCGTCACGGTTGTCACGGGTCTGCGGGTCGCCGGCCTGCGCCACGAAGCCGGGGATGACCCGGTGGAAGCTGACCTGGTCGTAGAAGCCACAGCGGGCCAGCGCCACGAAGTTGGCGACCGCCACCGGGGCCGACGAGGAGTCCAGCTCGATCGTGAATTCGCCCTTGTCAGTGACGATCACCGCGCGCTCCGCATCGGCCAGGATGCCCTGCGCCTCGTCGGCGCTCGGTGCCGCGGTCGGGCAGGCCGGCGGCGGCGTCGGCGAGGGACCGAAGCTGCAGGCGGCCAGCGCCAGGGCCAGCGCCAGGACGGCGACCGTGGGCCTCATCGGTCCAGGCTCCCGAGCTTGCTCTCGAACAGCCGCGCGGCGAAGGAAACCGGCATCGTGCCTCCGTAGATCAGCGTGTCGTGGAAGAACTTGAGGTTGAAGGCCGGCCCCATGCGCCGCTCCACCCTGCGGCGCAGGTCGTCGATCATATGTCGCCCGTACATGTAGCTGAGCTGGTAGGTGGGCGTGCTTGTGTAGCGCTTCACCTCGGCCACGGCGGCCGGCTCCTCGAACCCGGTCTGCTCACGCAGGAAGGCCACCGCCTCGTCGAAGCCGATCTCGCCGCGGTGCAGTCGGACGTCCAGGATGATGCGCGCCGCCCGCCAGATCGCGTCGGTGTGCTGGATGTACCGATGTGTCGGCGTGGCGTCGAAGCCCGCCTCTTTCATCATCCGCTCGCAGTAGAAGGCCCAGCCCTCCACGAACTCGGCGGCCGACAGGCCCAGCGTGCGCACCAGGCTCGGATTGGTGATTGCGCCGGACAGCTGCAGGTGGTGGCCGGGGTAGGCCTCGTGCACGCTGGTGTTGCTGATCGACGCGTAGTTGTGCTCGCGCCACATCTCCTCGGTGGCGGGCGGTGTGACGATGTACGTGCCCACCGGCTCGGGGTCGAAGCGCGCCGGGTCGTAGTAGGCCGCGAACGGGATCAGGTGACGATCGTAGCTTGGCGTCTCGATGACACGCAGCGTGTCGTCGGGCGGGAGCGTGGCCAGGTCGTGCTCGACGACGAAGGCCCGGGCCCGATCCATCGCACGCCGGTACGCCTCCAGCACCTCCGGGAAGGTGGCCGGGTGGTCGTCCTTGACCAGGTTGGCCACCTCGTCGGGCGACAGGGTGGGATCAATCTCGGCGCAGACCGCGTCGCGGGCCGCCTTCTCCGCGGCCAGGATCTCCTCCCCGACAGCCAGGATCTGGTCGCCGCTGGCCTCGAGGGCGCGGAGCTGGATCAGCTCCTCGAGCATCTCCGGGCCGGCCTGCCACTCCGCCTCTGCCCGGGGCAGGAGCTCGTCGCGCAGCCAGGCGGCGTGCCGGTGCAGCTCGTGCCGGACGCGGCTCGCGGCCGCCTCCAGGCGCTCGACCAGGGCCGGGTCGATGCGCTCCGACCGCGCCGCCGCGAGGATCGAGTCCAGGAACTCCGGCAGCCGATCGGTGCTCTCCAGGTCGATCTCGACCCAGAGGCGCACGGGCGCCTCGACCCGCTGGCGGGTCGCGGCCAGGTAGCGCGGCACGTCCTCCAGCCGCCCGGCGATCGACTCCAGCCGCTCGGTGAGCGGCGCGAAGTCGCGGGTGAAGAGCGGGAAGAGGGCATTGCCGATGTGCTCCGCAGCGCGGCTGGCGCCGGCCCACGTCCGCCGCTCGGCGAGCTGGAATGCGGCCAGCCGCGACTCGTGGATGATCAGGTCGCGGTCCAGCGCCCGGTCCGGCGAGAGCTCGGCGGGGTCGAAACGCTCCATCTCGGCCCCGCTGGTTCGATGGAACGCGATCTCTTCCTCGACCTGCTCGCGGCTCCCCTCGGAGAGCCGGCTGTCATGGTCGTGGATCCCCAGGTAGGTGGCGGTCTCCGGGTCGAGTGCCAGCAGGTCGCGAAACCATCGGTTCGCGGTGCGGTCGAAGCGGGCGTCCGCGTCCGAGGCGGGATGCTGCATCGGGATGTGGCGTCTCCTGACGCCGGCCGCGCGGGACCACGGCTCGGCATGGCGGCCGCCGGCGCGCGGCACGCGGGGTTTGTCCGGGCGGAAGCTGGACGTTCCCGGGGCTCAGCCGCCAAGCGCGTCCGCGAAGAAGCCTAGCACCCAGTCGCGGTACTCGTCGGGGCAGGCCCGGAGGCTCTGGGCGTGGCCCGCCGCGTCGCAGACGCGCAGCTGTGCAGCGGCCCCGCCGGCCAGGGCGGCGGCCAGCAGGTCGTCGGCATCGGTCGGCCCGAAGGTGTCGTCCCGGCGGCCGTTGATCAGCAGGAGGGGGCGCGGCCCGTAGTCCTCGATGGCCTGCAGCGGGTCGGCAGCGCTCATGTCCTGGCCGGTTCGGACCAGGCCGCCGAGCAGGATGGCCCACGCCCCGGGCAGGGAGAGTGGATAGCCGGACAGCTCCAGGCGGGCCTGCAGCGCATTTGCCAGGGTGGCGTGCGTCGACTCCAGGACCAGCGCGTCGACGCGCTCGTCGGCGCGGGCCTCGCTGATCGCCGCCGAGCCGCCCATCGACACCCCCAGGACCCCGATCTGCTCCGGCCCCTTCGTCGCCGTCAGCCAGTCGATCACGGTCCTCAGGTCGTTGCGCTCCGCCAGCCCCACCGTGGTGACGGCAGCCGCGCTCTGACCGTGGTTGCGGAAGTCGAGCAGGACCAGGTTGTAGTCGGCGTGCAACACCTCCGCCCGCGAGAGCATGCCGCTCTTGTTCACCCCGTGGCCGTGGGCCAGCACGATGGTGGGTCCGCCGGGCCCCGCACCACTCGCGGCGGGGACGTACCAGGCGGCCAGCCCGATGCCGTCCGGCGTGCGCAGCGCCCCGCCCGCCAGGACGGGCTCGACGTCGCAGTCGGTCGGGTCGGACTGGTCGGCCAGCGCCTCGTCGGAGGCCGCGTCATAGTTGATCGCCTCGTACTCCCAGCCGAATGCCAAGGCCGGCGTCCGGCAGTCCCGGCTGCGGCCCGGCTCGACGGCCTGGCGGGAGCCCTCGAAGCCGACGTAGCCCAGGTACGCCAACGTGGCGACCAGCAGCGCCGCCAGCAGGAAGGTGGCCCACTGCACGATTGCGCGGCGGCGGCCCGTACGCCGGTCGGGGGGCAGCTCGTACGGCACGCGGCCGAGTATACGGTCGCGCTCGTGGCATCGGTCCCCTACAATCGGTGGCCGTTCGCCGGTACGGACCGATGCGTTTCCACCCGGCCGATGACGCCCAGCAAGCAGGAGGCAGCCGCGCCAGCGTGGTCACCAGGAAGGTCGGAAAGCCCACCAGTCGCGCCCGCGCCCGCGAGGTTGCGCCGACCCGTCCCGTCCGCGGCCGCTCGCATTCGCTGGCTCCCGCACATCTCGGCGAGGCGGCCAGCGCGGCCGTGCTGGCCGTTGCCGTCCTGGGGCTGGCGGTCTTCATCGCCGGCGTGGCGATGACGGTCTCGGGAATGACCCTGGAGTCCCGCTTCGGGGCTGATCCGCCGCCGAACGTCGACCAACTGGGTATCGGGCAGGTCTTCGGCGGGATCGGGCTCGCGATCCTCGGTCTCGTCCTGTCCGGGTCGGCCCTGGCCGTCCTGGCCGACGTGGCGCGCAGCCGGCCGGTCGCCGCGGCCGCTTCCGGCCTGGCAGCCGCGCTCGCAATCCTGGGCGTGGTGCTGGTGCAGCTGCAGCCCGGCGGCGACCTGGTATTGAGCATTGCCCTGGCCGTGGCCGCGGTCATCTTCGGCGTGGCGGCGCTGATCCTGGTCCGGCCTCGCCGCTGACGCGCCGGGCCACGCGGTGAGCCGTTCGACCGCCGGTCCGACCCTGGTCCTCACCGGAGCGGGAATCCTGCTCGGACTGGCGGGCGTGGCCGGGATCGCCGCCGGGCTCTTCCTGGCAGAGCCGATCCACGACCTGCTCCCCGACGAGATCACCTCGGACGCGGCCGCCATCGGCGGGGCGGCGCTGGCGCTGGGCGTGGCGCTGCTGCTGACCGGGGTCGCGCACCTGGTGGCGGCGGCCGCCCTCCGCCGCGGGGCGGGGCTGGTCCCCGGCGTGGTGCTGTGCGCGGTGATGGCCGTCCTGGCCGTCGGTTGGGCGGTGACCGCGCTGGTCGCCGCCGCGGCGGGCAGCGTCCCGGTGGGTGGCATGCTGCCGGCGGCCGTCGGGCTGCTGCTCGCCGCAGCCGCTTACGGGTGGTCCGCCGCTGTCCTGGTGAGGGTCCGGCGGACGGCCAGGAGCCCGTCCTGAAGATCGGGCCCTCCTTTGCTATACTCCGCCACCGTCACTCCCCGCGGGCCCGTGGTGTAGTGGCCCAACATGCCAGCCTGTCACGCTGGAGATCGCCGGTTCGAATCCGGTCGGGCCCGCCACCTTCCGCTCAGGCTCCCTCCCCCGGTTCTGGCTGCCGCGCAGTGGGAGGGCCGGGCGTCGAGCCCGGCCCCATCGGTCCAATACCGTCAGCGCGCTACAGGCGTCAATGAGAACGCTCTCATCGCCGATGGCACGCTCCATGCGGGACGTGATGGCGAGGAACCACCACGACGAGCAGGAGCGCACGTGCCCACCACCCAAGTCGAGAAGCGCAAGCGGCGCAGCAAGCAGGCCGGGGCGGAGGCCGCCACAGGTGCCCGCCAAGAGGACTGGGCCTTCTTCGTCGGTAACGCCACGCTGCTCCTGCGAATGGGCCCCTTCATCGTCCTGACCGACCCGAACTTCGTGCACCGCGGCGCGGAGGTGCCGCTCGGCTTCGGCCTCACCGCGACGCGCACCACCGACCCAGCCCTCGACATTGACGACATGGAGCGGCCGGACCTGGTGATCGTGTCGCACGACCACGGAGACCACTTCGACGCGGTGGCGGCCGACTGGCTGGATCGATCGGTCCCGATCGCCACCGCCCCGGCGGCGGTATCGGGCATGGTTGAGAAGGGCTTCACCGACGTGCGCGGCCTGCAATCCTGGGAGTCGACCGAGCTCGACCGGGACGACGCGCGGCTGCGCGTCACCGCGGTGCCCGCGCAGCACGGCTCGGGACCGATGGCGGCCGCCATGCCCGAGGTCATCGGCAGCGTGCTGGAGTACTGGGAGGCGGGCGCGGGCGAGCCGGCGGACGCGGAGCCTCGGTACCGCGTCTATTTCTCGGGCGACACCGTCTTCCACGAAGGGCTGGCTGAGATCCGCGACCGCTTCGGGGAGGTCGATGTGGCCTTCCTGCACCTGGGCGGCATGCGTCTGCTGGGCGTGACGGTCACCATGGACGCCGCCCAGGGCGTCCAGCTCATCAACCTCCTGCAGCCGAGGCTGGCGATCCCGATCCACTACAACGACTACGGCACCTCGAGCTCGACGCTCGCCGAGTTCGTTACCGCCGTCAACGAGGCGGGCCTGGCCGGTCGGGTGCGCTACCTGCGCCACGGCGACGCGTGGCCGCTGGCGGGCCGAACCGCGGGCGGCAGCTAGCGCGGCGGATCAGTCCGGCGGATTCTCCTTGCCGCCGGCCCCCTGCTGCATGGCCCGGCGAGTGGCCCGCTGGCTCGCGCGCTCCTCGTCCTCGCGCTGCTCCCGCGCGCTGCGCTGGCGGTACGAGTCAACGATCGCCGCACAGGCCTCGTCCACGTCGTCGGTGACGGTCAGCAGGTCAAGGTCCTCGGGGCTGATCTTCTCCTCGTAGAGCGGCTTGTCCCGGATCCACTGCAGCAGGCCCTTCCAGTAGTCGCGGCCGTAGAGGACCACCGGGAAGTGCTCCACCTTGCCGGTCTGGATCAGGGTCAGCGACTCGAACAGCTCGTCGAGTGTTCCGAAGCCGCCGGGAAAGATGACGAAGCCCTCCGCGTACTTCACGAACATGACCTTGCGCACGAAGAAGTAGCGGAACTCCATCCCCAGGTCGACGAACTCGTTCAGGCCCTGCTCGAACGGCAGCTCGATGTTGCAGCCGATGGACAGGATTCCAGCGTCGCGGGCGCCCCGGTTGGCGGCCTCCATGATCCCCGGCCCGCCGCCGGTGATGATGGTGAAGCCCTCGCGTCCCAGCGCGGCAGCGGTGCGGCGCGCCGCGGCGTAGTAGCGGTTGCGCCGCCCGACTCGCGCCGAACCGAAGATGCTGACCGCCGGACCCACGTCGGCCAGGGCGTCGAAGCCCTCCACGAACTCGCCCTGGATGCGCAGCGTCCGCCACGTGTCGCTCTCGCGGAACTCCGGCACGGCGCGCGGCCGCAGCAGCTCCTGGTCCTCGGTTCGGCGTCCGGGACGCGGGCCCCCGCGCATCACCACCGCCCCGCGACGGCGCTCCGGCTCCTTCTTCCTGCGTGCCATGTGGGGCTCCCTGCTGCTTGACCGATGGAGCGGCGACTCGACAGTCCGCCGGGCCGATGGTAGGGTGGCCGCGATCCCGCCGTCGAATGGCGCGATGCGGACCGGGCCCCGCTCGCCCCTCTCGCGGCCTCGGCCAGTGCCCCGGTCGCGCGCGCGGGACGACGGAACCACGCTCGGTACGAGGATTCTATTGCCGGACCTGTTGCGGCGCGTCGCCGTGCTGACCATCGTCAGCGCAATCGGGATCGCGGCCCTGACCCCGCTCACCGCGCGCTCGGCATTGCCCGAGGCTACGGTGCCGGACCGGTTGCTCGATGCCGCCGAGGCCCCCGCATCCTCGCTCCATCGCGCCGCAAGCGACGGGCGCGAGCTGTCGGCCGCGCTGACCCTGCTGGCCGCCGATGCGCCCATCGGTCCCGAGGACCTCGGCGCAGAGGCATCGGCCGCCGCCAGGCCGTCGGTGCCACCGATGCAGGCCACCCTCTACCTCAAGCCCACGCCCCCGCCCACCCCGAAGCCGCCGGTCGTCAAGCCGCCGCCGGTGAACGGGAACACCATCACCGGCCGCGTCAGCTGGTACTGCCACGTGGTCGGGACCTGCCCGGCCGGCTGGGGCCCGGGTGACGCGTTCGTCGCGCTCCCCGGCGCGCTTGGCGGTGCCGGCGGCCGCGGGATCGTCGGCTATGTGACCGTCTGCGGCGACCGCTGCGTGCGGCTGCCGGTGGTCGATTACTGCGCCTGCTACTGGGGCACCGCCAGCCAGCGCATCGCCGACCTGTCGGTGGCCGCCTGGAAGGCCGTCTCGGATACGCCCACCTCGGCCGGCATCATGCGGGTGACGATCCACCTCGAGGGCTGAGCCGGCTGCTAGCATCGGCCGATGCTGCAGCCCCTGCGTATCGGTCACGTGGTGCTCAAGGTCCGCGACCTGGATCGATCCCTGGGCTTCTACCGTGACCTGCTCGGCTTCCGGGTCTCCGGCGAGATGAGCAACGTCATGATCTTCCTGACCGCCACCGGCCAGAACCACCACGACCTGGGCCTGCTGCGGGTCGGCGACCAGGCGCCCTCGCCGGTCGGCACCGCCGTGGGCCTCTACCACGTCGCCGTCCAGCTGGCCGACCTTAACGCCCTGCGAGCGGCGCACGCCGTCCTGGTGGAGCGAGGGCTGCTGAAGGGGACCGCCGACCACGGCGTGAGCCGATCGCTGTATACGGCCGACCCCGACGGCAACGAGATCGAGCTCTACTGCGATGCCCCGCGCGAGGAGTGGGAGGGTCGCGTTCAGGAAGCGATGACGGTGAAGCCGCTCGTCCTTGACTGACCCCCCGGCGCATGGGCGGCTCCGGCACGCGAGTTGCTTGGTGACCGGGCATGCCGTTCCTCCCGTTCGTCCTGCTGCTGGCGTGGCAGGCGATCAGCAAGTCCGCCTCGTTCGCGCTGGGCTGGGCCACCGCCATCTACTTCGGCCAGGTTCCCGGCAAGCAGGGCCGGATCCTGGCGGTCATCAGCCTGGCGTCGGCCGCGTGGGTGATCGTGATCCTGGGCTTCGCCCTGCCGCTGCTGGTCGGTGCGGTCCTGGAGGCGACCGGGGTGATCGAGCGCAACTTCCAGGTCATCCCGCTCCATGTCCTCGGCCTGTGGACGGCGATTGTGCTGGGGCCGCCGGTGCTCGCCGGCATAACGGTCTTCGTCAAGTTCCACGAGGAGCGGTCGGTGCGGCAGTGGCTGCGCCTGGTGCCATTGAGCTACCCGGCGGTGGCGTCGCTGGGGGCCGGCGTGATCCAGATGGTCTTCTTCACGCCGATCCTGGCGGCCCGCCGCTGGATGCGGAAGCAGTCGCTGCTGCAGACCGCGCTCTCCATGCGCGAGGACACCGATGACGACGACCTGGTCGAGACCGTGCAGGCCGCGCTCCAGGACCTGGGCATCGAGACGGTGGAGGTCGAGGAGGTCGACGGCATCCTGGCCTGGCCGATGCTCACCGTCGGCTTCGCCGCGCGGCACCTGCTCGGGGCGGTGGTCCGCGGCGAGCCGATGCGCCTCAAGGCGAACGGCCTGCAGCTGTTCGCCTACGCCACCAACGTGGCGATCACCGGGCCGTCTGAGGAGGCGCACCGGGCCCGCGCCGCGTTGGAGCGAGAGCTGCCCTTCGACAAGGCCCGGCTGACGTGGAGCGAGGACGCGCAGGACCTGGAGGACGCCATCGTCGAGGCGTTCCACGACGCGGGCAGCGACCTGCAGAAGCTGCATAGCGCCCTCGACCAGATCCAGGAACGGATCGACACCGAGTCCCTCAACGCCGAGGAGTGGAACATCCTGTACCGGCTGCGCCTCCAGGCCGAGCACGAGGTCGCCGAGCGGCAGCTGTCCGGGAACGGCGACGGGAAGGCGCCGCGCGGGCGCAGCCGCCGCCAGGCGGTCAGCGCGCGAAGGTGAGGATGGCGAAGCCGGCGACCATGATGAAGGCCACCGCCACCACCAGCAGGCGCGCCACCCAGTTCACGCGACGCTCGGGGTAGGGCTGGTAGGGGCGGCCGCTGCGTCGGCCGCTGCGCCGGCTCATCGGCCCCACTCGCGGCGAAGCAGGAAGGGCGTGGTCAGCGCCTCGCGGTTCGAGACGCTGCGCAGCTGCTTTCGCACGCGCTTCAGCAGCTTGCCGTGGTAGCTGCCGTCGCCGTACGGCTCGTGCAGGCGCGCCACGTCCCAGTCGTGGGTGCCGGCCACCGCGGACTCGGGGAGGTATCGGTCCAGGACGGCCTTTGCCTCGTCGATCGCCACGAAGCGCCGTGGCCGCGTCCCGTTGTCCAGCAGCGTGAGCAGGTCCATGAAGCTCGCCTCCAGGTCCGCCACCAGCGTTGACAGGCGCTCCATGGTGCCCGGCATGCGCTCCGGCTTGAACAGGCCGCCCAGCAGGGCCTTGCGGTCCTCGTCCCCCAGGCCGGCCAGCGCGTCGCGCAGGTTCGGCACGCCGGCCGCCGTATCGGCGGCGGGGACCTCGTAGTCGTACAAGTGCACCATCATCGGTCCATCCACTCTAGCCGATGCCGTGGCCTCTGCAGGGTTCGCCAGATTCAGGCCGGGGCCGCACGCGTGCCGTTCAGGTGCCCTCCCAACGCCACGGCGCGGCCCTGGTCCTGCAGGAGGCAGTAGCCCGGATCTCGAGCGTGTTTCGTTTGGCTGTGATCTGAATGGGGCGACCTGCCGCCGCGCATCGGGCCATCGTCTCCTCCACTGCGCTTCGCCTCGATCAGGAAGAAGTGCCCGCGGAGGCGCAGCCCCTCGAATTCGCGCTCGCCCGTCTCCATATCGGCCGATGGTGGGGGTTCCGATGCCATCGGTCTACAATCGGCGCTCAGCCACGCGTCACTCGGCGTCCCGGCGCCCGCATCGGCCCATTACGTACCGGAGGTTCACCGCACGTGCTGCTCGAAGGCAAGAAGCTGCTCATCACCGGCGTGTTGACCGACGACTCCATGGCGTTCGCCGCGGCGAAGGTGGCGCAGGAGGCCGGGGCGGAGGTGCTGCTGACGAGCGTCGGGCGGGCGGTGCGGCTCACCGAGCGGGTGGCCAAGAAGCTGGACCCGGTGCCGGACGTGATGGACATGGACGTCAACAGCGACGAGCAGATCGCCATGGTGGCCGACGAGGTGACGAAGCGCTGGGGCCGGGTCGACGGCGTGCTGCACTCGATCGGCTTCATGCCGCAGGGCGGCCTGGGCGGCAACTTCCTGCAGACCACCTGGGAGGACGTGGCCACCGGCTTCCAGACATCGGCCTTCTCGCTCAAGGCCCTCGCGGTGGGCATGCTGGGGCCCATGAAGGCGGCCGGCAGCGCCAGCGTAGTCAGCCTCACCTTCGACGGGCGCTTCGCGTGGCCGATCTACGACTGGATGGGCGTGGCCAAGGCCGGGCTGGAGGCGACCACGCGGTACCTGGCGCGCGACCTGGGGCCGCACAACATCCGGGTCAACACCGTCTCGGCCGGACCGATCCGGACCATGGCCGGCAAGAACATCCCCGGCTTCGACGACATCGCCGGCGGCTGGCTGCGCCGCTCACCGCTGAAGTGGTCCATGACCGATGCGACGCCGGTCGGCCAGATGGTCGCCTTCCTGATGTCCGACTGGTCGGCGATGACCACCGGCGAGATGATCCACGTCGATGGCGGCTACCACGCCATGGGCACCGACATCAGCTGGGAGACCTGATGGCCAAGTCGGTCGCCGAGCATTTCGACGAGTGGGCGGCTCGCTACGACGCCGAGATCCGTCAGCAGGTCCCGCGCTACGACGAGATCCAGGATACGGTCACCTCGCTGCTCTCCCTGCGCCCGCCACACCGGGTCCTGGACCTGGGGGTTGGGACCGGCGTCACCGCGCTGCGCATCCTCGACGCGCTGCCGGAGGCTCGGGTGGTGGGCCTCGACGTCTCGCACGAGATGCTTGGCCGTGCGCGCCAGCGCCTCCGCGCCCACCGCCGGCGAGTGACGCTCCGCCCGGCCAACATCTCCGCGCCGGAGATCGACGGACTGTACGACGCGATCGTCAGCGTCCTGGCCGTCCACCACCTGTGGGCCGATGAGAAGCGGCACCTTTTCTCGCGGCTCTGGGAGCACCTCTCGCCCGGCGGCATCCTGGTGGTGGCCGATGCCTTCCGCCACGCCTCGGACCGCCTGCTGGAGCTGTACGACTACCCGCGCCCCGAGGACCCGCACGAGGCCGAGCACGATCACCTGGACACCACCGCCGACCACCTCGACTGGCTGCAGGCCGCCGGCTTCGCGGCTGTCGACGTAGCGTGGAAGTACGAGGACGTGGGCGTGCTGGTGGCCTGGAAGGCGGACCGCCGCTAGGCGAGCGGGTGGCCAGCCGACCGGCAAACCGCCGATCTATCGGTCCCGAATTGGCCGGAGGTGCCAATTGGGCACGGATTCACCGATCTATCGGTCTGCAGCACGCATGAGCGGTGCTCGAGGGCACCGGTCATGCTCACGGTGCACCGATAGACCGTCAGGAACTGCGCCCGACGACGGGCTCACGCTGAGAACGAACCGATAGACCGTGCGGGTGAGGCGGGAAGGGTGCTCCCGGCGGAGCGGGCCTCGTGGTCCAGGAGCCGGGCCTTGCGCCAGCGCCCGCCCCCGTAGTTGCCGGTCTCGCCGCTCTTGCGCACGACTCGGTGGCACGGAATGAGAATGGCCAGGCGGTTGGCGCCGTTGGCGGTCCCCGCGGCCCGCTGAGCGCCGGGTCGCCCGGCTCGCAGCGCCAGTTCCTCGTAGCTGATCGTCTCGCCGGGCGGGATGGTGCGCAGCGCCTCCCAGACACGCTCCTGGAACGGCGACCCGTCCACGACCAGCGGCAGGTCGAAGGCGAGGCGCTCGCCCGCGAAGTACTCCTCCAGCTGCGTCGCCAGCGCGTCCAGGTGCGGGTGCCGTCCGGCGACCACCGGGCGCCCGAGCCGGTGCTCCAGGACAGCGAGCTGGGTGGGGAGCATCGGGCGGTCGGTGAACTCCAGCAGACAGATGCCGTCGTCGGTGACACCGGCCAGCACCGGTCCGAGCGGCGTGGCAAGCATCCGCACCACGATCGCCGCGGAACCGGACCGCCGCGTGCGGGTCTCGCGTGCGGCGCGCAGGAGCGGACGGAGGGTCTCGGCACGGCGCAGCCGGGCGGAGGTCACGTCACGCCCGTGGGAGTCCAGGGGTCGGCAGCGCAGGCAGGGACGGT
>DASUSP010000187.1:0-5306 GCA_036375035.1 Candidatus Limnocylindria bacterium | reverse complement strand
GGCGTGGTGCTGCTGGCCTGGACCGTGTGGAGCTGGGTCACGCAGCTGCGGTCGGCTCGGTAGCTCCCTCGGGCGGCGCGGTGGCGGCGGTGTGCTGCCGGAGCGGCAGCTCCGGCAGCCCGACCACGATCAGCGTGATTGAGATCGCGGCGGCGGCCACGCCGAGCCACATGGCGTTGGCGATGGCGATCGAGAACGCCTCGTGGATGCCGGTCACGACCTGCCCGATGAACGGCTCGATCACCGGACGCAGCGGGCCGGCGGCGTCCAGGATCTGATCCCCCAGGTCGACGCCGACGGCGGTGGCATCGGTCTGGGTGAAGCCGGCCGCCGAGAAGCCGTCGACGATCGGCTGCGGCAAGCCGGCGTCGCGCAGCCGGACCGGCAGCTGGGCGTCGAACGTGCCGCCGAACACGGCGCCGGCGATGGCCAGGCCCACGGTCCCGCCGATCTGGCGGAAGAAGGTCAGGGCGCTGGTCGCCACGCCCATCACCCGGAACGGGACGGCGTTCTGCACCACGATGGTGAAGACCGCCATGGTGGGGCCCATTCCCACGCCCATGATCGCCATCCACAGCCAGACGGTGGTGATCTCGGTCTCGGCCCGGATGCCGGTCAGCAGCCACAGTCCCAGGCCGGCCACGGCGAGCGCGCCGGCCACCAGCCACTTGTAGCGCCCGGTGCGGCTCACCACCTGGCCGGAGATGACCGAGCTGGCGATCAGCCCGATCAGCATCGGCATCATCTGGTAGCCGGACTCCGTGGCGCTGGAGCCCAGAACGAACTGGAACCAGCGCGGCAGGAAGATGATCGAGCCGAAGAAGCCGAAGCTGACCAGCGCGGTGGTCAGCACCGAGACGGTGAAGGTCCGGTTGCGGAAGAGCTCAAGATGGATGATCGGGTCGCGGGCGCGAGTCTCGAGCCAGACGAAGACGACCAGCAGCGCCAGCCCCAGGCCGATCAGCCCGCCCACGCCCGGGTCGGCCAGGTCAACGGACTGCGCGTTGGTCAGGCCCAGCAGCAGCGGCACGATGGCGGCGGTGAAGACCGCGGCCCCGGCGTAGTCGATCGAGACCACGCGCTCGGGATGGCTGATCGGCGGCAGCAGGCGCCAGATGACCGTCATCGCCACCAGGCCGATGGGCAGGTTCACGAAGAAGACCCAGTGCCAGCTGATGACATCGGTCAGGAAGCCGCCGATGGCGGGACCGATGAGCATTGCCACGCCGAAGACCGCGCCGAAGAGCCCCTGGTAGCGGCCGCGCTCGCGCGGGCTGAACAGGTCGCCGATGACCGCCAGGCTGATCGGGAAGAGAGCACCGCCGCCCACGCCCTGCAGGCCGCGGAAGACGACCAGCTGCCACATCTCCTGCGAGAGCCCGGACAGGAGCGAGCCCAGCAGGAACAGCCCGATGCCGATCATCAGCATCGGGCGCCGGCCGAACAGGTCGGAGAGCTTCCCGTACAGCGGCCCGGTCACCGTGCTGGTCAGCAGGTAGACGGTGACCACCCAGGTGTACAGCTCGTTGCCGCGCAGGTCGGTCAGGATGCGCGGCAGAGCGGTGCTGACGATGGTCTGGTCGAGGGCCGCCAGGAAGAGGCCGAGCAGGACCGCCAGCAGGATCTCCATCCTGGCGCGGGGGTCGACCTGGACCGGTGCCCCTCCGGCGGCCGGACCGTCCGGGGCCGGTCGGGAGGCGTGCGTCACGGGGCGATTCTAAGGCCGATCCCGGGGCGGGCGACTGGTCGCCCGAATCGCGCCGGAGGCCTCTGCTGGGCGGGGTTTGGAAGTTGTATCGCCCACTGCTGGGCGCCAGCCCCGCCGCGTGGCGCCCTCACGCTCCCAGGCGGGCCATGTAACTCCCAAAGCCGGCGCGGGCCGGCCCCGGCGCGCGAAACGAGCTAAGGCGCACTCCGCTGGCGCCGCCGCGCGAGGGATCCGGGAGAACCCGGCGCCGCGCTATCGTGCGCGGGGTGACGTACACAGAGCTCACCGCGGAAGACCTGGCGCTGCGGCCGGGGCGCGGGGTCCGGTCGCCGTGGCTGCGGGAGGCGCTGGAGGCCGAGGGCGATCCCGCCCCACTGCCCGGTCCGGCGACGGACCTGGACGTGGACGTGGCCATCGTCGGCGGCGGCTACACGGGGATGTGGGCCGCGTGGCACGTGCTGGAACGTGATCCGGCGCTACGCATCGTGCTGGTGGAGCAGGACATCTGCGGCGGCGGACCGTCGGGGCGCAACGGCGGCTTCGCGAACGCGTGGTGGGACGAGCTGGACACGCTGGTGGAGCTCTACGGCCCGGAGCGGGCGCTGGAGGCGGCGCGTGCCGCCAGCGAGTCGGTGTCGGCCATCGGGGCGTGGTGCGCGGCGCACGGCGTGGACGCCCACTTTCGCCAGGCCGGCATGCTCGTGGTATCGACGACCTCCATCCACGACATGCGTCCAGAGTCCTCCGCCCATCTCGCCGAGGGGCTGGGAGTCGCCGACGAGCTGGTGCCGCTCGACGCGGATCGGGTCCAGGCCGTCTGCCGCTCACCGCGGTTCCGGAACGGGGCGTTCATGCGCGCCGGGGCCACCGTGCAACCAGCCCTCCTGGCCCGGGGCCTGCGTCGCGTCCTCCTGGAGCGCGGCGTCACCATCCACGAGGGGACGCGGCTGACCAGGGTGCGCGGGTCACGCGGCCCGGTCGTGCGGCTCACCGTGGAGTGCGCCGGCGCGTCGCGCGAGATCAGGGCTCCGCAGGTCGTGCTGGGAATGAACGCTTGGGCCGCCGGCTGGCGGCCCTTCGCGCGCTCGATCCTGGCCTGGGGCAGCTACATGGTGCGCACCGAGCCGATCCCGGACCGCATCGCCTCCGAGCTGGGCTGGACCGGCGGCGAGTCCGTCTACACCGCCCGCTTCAATGTCGAGTACTTGCACGTCACGCGCGACGGGCGCATCGCCATCGGTTCCGGTGGCGGCGTGCCGGGGTACGGCGGGCGCATCGGTCCATCCTTCACCGATGACGTCGCCTCCGCCAGGCGCGCGGCCGCGGCCTTCCGCACCTTGTTCCCGATGCTGGCCGACGTGCGCCTGACCGATGCCTGGGGCGGGCCGATCGACATCTCGCCCGACCACCTGCCGCGCTTCGGGTCGCTGCCCGGCGGGCGGCTTCACTACGCGCTGGGGTACTCGGGCAACGGCGTGGCGCCCTCGCACCTGGCCGGACGGGTGCTGGCGGCGCTGGTGGTGGGCGCCGACGAGCCGCTCACCCGGCTGCCCATGGTCGGACCACCGCGACAGAAGCTGCCGCCCGAGCCGTTCCGCATGGTGGGGGCGCGAATCATGCGACGCGCGATCATGGCGCGCGAGGCGATGGAGCTCGCGGGTCGCCCCGCTCCGAAGGTCCTGCGACAATTCACCTCCCTGCCGCGCCGCCTGGGATACCACCTCGGCCCGACCGCGGGACCGACCTGGAGGATCCGTGGATGAACGATCGCCTCATCGCCGACCTCGTCGAGATGCTGACCCTGACCCGCGACGCCGAGCGCGACGTATTCGGCGCCCTGGATCCCGGCGTGCGCGACCGCCCCCTTCGTGAGGGCGACTGGTCACCGAAGGACCACCAGGCGCATCTCACCGCCTGGAAGACGCGCCAGGCCGACCGGTTCGAGGCGGCCCGCACCCACGGCCAGCTGCCCGAGTGGGAGGACGAGGAGGACGCGATCAACGCGCGGCTGCAGGCGCAGCGGGCGGACTGGTCCTGGGAGTCGCTGGTGGACGAGGCGGACGCGGCCAGCGAGCGGCTGGTCGGAGAGGTGCGTGCCGCAGATCCGGAGCTGGTCCGAACCGGCGACCGGCTGCTGGACGGCACCTTCGGCAACGGCGCCTTTCATGCCCAGCAGCACTTCATCTGGTTGGAGGCGGCGGAGATCGGCCTGGACGAGGCGCGGGTCATGACCTTCGTCGATGCCATCGAGCGCCTCATCCGCGACTCCGACCTGCCCGACCGCGACCGTGGGACGGCCATCTACAACTCGGCCTGCTTCCACGCGGTCGCCGGGCGGCTGGATCGAGCGCGCGAGCTGCTGCGCGAGGCATTCCCGTTGCGGTCGGACCTCGTGGCCTTCGCCCGCGAGGACGGCGACCTGGTTGCGCTCCGCGACGAGATCGACGCCCTGGCCGCTCAGTAGAGGCCGGGGACGAAGCGCGCCGTGCGGCGCTGGTAGGCGTCATAGCCGGGGTGGTGTGCCACGCACCACACCTCCTCGCGGCGCGACTTGAGATCCAGCCAGGCGGCCAGCAGCAGCGCCACCACCAGTGCCGGCAGGCTGACCACGAAGAACGCCCAGCCCACCGCCACCCCGATGACGCCGGCGTAGATCGGGTGCCGCACGCGCGAGTAGATCCCGGTCTCGACCAGCTCCGCTTCCGGCCGCGGCGCGGGGAATGCCGTCAGGTTGCTGCCGAGGTCGTCGATGCCGCGGTACACGATCGAGGCCGCTGCCGCCAGCAGCACGACGCCGCCGGCCAGCGAGACCCAGCCGAAGGCGTCGCGCGGCGGCAGGGCGGCGAAGGCCGGGTAGCTGACGGCGCCCTCGAGGAAGATGAGCAGTACCTGCCCGGCCACCCAGCCCTGCCCCCGCGACCCGAGCGAAGGCAACCGCGGGCCGATGCGATCCTCAGCGCTCGTCGCCGGCCTCCTCGAAGCCGCCGGAGGCGGCCCGTCGCAGGACGACCGGTTGCCGCGCGTCGGGGACATCGGTCCTGCGCTGGAGCTCTCGGCAGATGCGCCAGGTGACGAAGAAGCCGAGCAGCGGGAGGGCGAAGAAGGCGACCCGCAGGATGTCGGTCATCACCTCCACCGGCACGTTGAAGATCAGCGCCGCCACGTCGTTGCCGCCGGCGATGGTGAGCACCACGAAGGCAAGCAGCCCCGCCACGCCCACCGAGGCGCGCATCGCGTTGTCGTAGGGTCGATCCAGGACGTGGTGCTCGTCGCGGTCGCCGGTGATGCGCGGCTCGATGAACGGCCACAGGGTCATGATCCCGAAGGCGATGCCGGGGATCACCACGCCGGGGATGAAGACCGATGGGATGGTGATGCCCAGCAGCGCGAACTCGATCGGCGGGAAGAGGCGCAGCGAGCCGTCCAGCCAGCCCACGTACCAGTCCGGCTGGGCCGGGGCACTGACGGTGGTGGCGTCGAACGGCCCGTAGCTCCAGACCGGGTTGATCTGGATCAGCCCCCCCATCAGCGCCAGCACCGCGGCGGTGAGCAGCAGCAGGCCGGTCGACTTGAAGACCTGCGTCGGCCAGAACGGCCG
>DASUSP010000186.1:0-5469 GCA_036375035.1 Candidatus Limnocylindria bacterium | reverse complement strand
AGCTCGGTGCGGACGTCGTCGCGAGGGATGTACCAGACCGGCGCGCCGGCCGTCTCCAGCACGCGCAGCGCCTGGCTGCTCTCGGCCACCACCCGGCCGGCGAACTCCACCCGGACCCGCCGCGAGCTGCGCTCGACCCGTGGAGGGCGCGGGTAGTCCCAGACCGACTCCTGGCCGGGCCCGGGTTGGATGCGCCGGACCGGTGTGCTGCGGTTCACGCCCCCGATACGCCCTGCCGCCTTTGCCGGATCAGCCCGACCCGAAGGACCAGGCGCCGTCCGCCCAGTGGGCGTGGACCAGCTGCCCATCGTCGCCGCGGGCGAAGACGTCGATCCGGTTGGGGCCCCAGGACGCGGCTGCCGGGTCCGACGCGATCGTCACCGGCAGGCGCTCCCAGTCCTGCCAGCCGGCGGGGACGTACCAGCGGTGCCACAGGTGCCCGTCGCGGCCCCGCGCGAAGACGTCGATCCGCTCCGCCCCCCAGGAGCAGGCCGCCGGGCTGCCGGTCAGCTCACCGCCGTGCGCGTGCCACTCGTGCCAGGCTTCCCCGTCCCAGTAGCTGTCGTGGAGCTGGCCGTCGTCCCAGATCGCGAAGACCTGCATCTCGTTCTCGGCCCAGCTGGTGACGGCCGGGGCCGAGGCGAGGTGGCCGCCGAGGGATTCCCATCGGTCCATGGCCCCGATGATCGCATGCGCAGTCGACCGGGGACAGTCCAAGCACCCACCCCGGCGTCAGGGGCGCATCGTGCAGCACGTGCTGCACGTGCACCACGACGAACCATTGACGGCAGGCAGGCGAGTGGCTGCTCTGTCGCCGGACGCAGCTCCTCCTCCCCACGCGGCGCTACTCTCTACCGCGCATGGACCGATGGAAGACGATCATCGAGCCGCACCGGATCAAGAGCGTCGAGCCGATCCGGATGACGACCGTCGAGGAGCGCGACGGCCACCTTCGCGAGGCCGGCTACAACCTCTTCAACCTGCACGCCGCCGACGTCCTCATCGACCTGCTCACCGACTCGGGCACGGGCGCAATGAGCGCCGAGCAGTGGGCGGGCATCCAGCGCGGCGACGAGAGCTACGCCGGATCCCCGTCCTGGTATCGGTTCCTGGAGAGCGTGCAGGAGCTCTTCCCGTTCAAGCACGTCATCCCAACCCACCAGGGACGCGCCGCGGAGCGGATCCTGTTCAGCGTGGTCGGCGGGCCTGGCCACGTGATCCCCTCCAACACGCACTTCGACACCACCCGGGCCAACGTCGAGTACACCGGCGCTGAGGCGGTCGACCTGGTGATCGAAGAGGGGCGGCACCCATCGGTCATCCATCCCTTCAAGGGCAACATGGACACCGATGCGCTGGACGCCTTCATCGCGGAGCGCGGCGTCGAGCACGTGCCGCTGGTGATGATGACCGTCACCAACAACTCGGGCGGCGGACAGCCGGTCAGCATCGCCAACCTGCGGGCGGTACGGGCGGTCTGTGACCGCTACGGGATCCCGCTCTTCCTGGACGCCTGCCGCTTCGCGGAGAACGCGTGGTTCATCAAGCAGCGCGAGGACGGCTATGCCGATACCGAGATCGTCGACATCGTGCGCGAGATGGCGTCGCTGGCCGATGGCATGACCATGAGCGCCAAGAAGGACGGCATCGCCAACATCGGCGGCTGGCTGGCGCTGAACGACGACGCCTGGGCCGAACAGGCTCGCAACCTGGAGATCCTGACCGAGGGCTTCCCGACCTATGGCGGCCTCGCCGGCCGAGACCTGGAGGCGATCGCCCAGGGCCTGCGCGAGGTGGTCACTGACGACTATCTGCGCTACCGGATCCGCTCCACCGCCTACCTGGGGGAGGCGCTGGTCGAGTCGGGGATCCCGTGCGTGCAGCCCATCGGCGGGCACGCTGTCTACATCGACGCCGGCGCGCTGCTTCCCCACATCCCGCCGCTGGAGTACCCCGGGCAGGCGCTGGCGGTGGCCCTGTACCGGGAGGGCGGGATACGCGGCTGCGAGATCGGCACCATCATGTTCGGCATGCAGCCGGACGGTACCGAGCAGCCGGCGGCGATGGAGCTGGTGCGGCTCGCCATCCCGCGCCGGGTCTACACCCAGTCGCACATCGACTACGTGATCGAGGTCGCCCGATGGGTGGCCGAGCGCGCCGGCGAGCTGCGCGGTTACCGGATTACCGAGCAGCCGCCGCAGCTGCGGCACTTCACCGCCCGCTTCGAGCCGATGTCGTGAGTGCGGAGGAGCGTTGCCGCGACTGCGGGCGCGACGTCGCGCTGGGGACGCCGCTCTACGCGCGTCGCGTGACGCTGCTCAGCGACGACGACCCCGACGTGGCCTTCGTCTGCCTGGACTGCCGGATCGGCTCACCCCTGCTCGACGCCGATGGGAAGCCGCTCAGCGAGGAGCAGCTGGCGGGGATGAAGTACGTGATCGGGCGCGGCGGACGCGCGTAACCCTAGTACGTCTCCACCGGCACCGGGGTAAGGGCGAAATCGCGCAGATTGCGGGTCAGCACCGCACAGCCGAGCGCGTCGGCCGCGGCGGCGATGAGCGCGTCGGCCAGGCTCAGGGTGGCGCCGCGTTCACGAGCCTCCCAGCCCCAGCGGCCCGCCAGCCGGGCTGCGGCCGGGCCGGGCTGGACGAACTCCACCGGCGCCAGGACCTCCTCGAGGAGCGTCCGGTCCTCGGGTCGCAGGCCCGCCTGGACCTCACAGACCACGACCTCGTTGACGAACGGCTCGTCGCCGTCCCGGAGGATGGCGTCCCAGCGAGTCATTGCCCCCCGGTCGCCGCGCAGGTGGTCGATCACGAACGAGGCATCAAGCAGCAGGCGCATCAGGAGCGTCCCGTGGTGTCGGTGAGCTCGGCGCGTCGGGCTCGAACCCACTCCACGACCTTGTCGGGCGATCCCCAGTACGGGTAGTCGTCGGCGCGCAGCCGGCCGGCGGTGGAGCGCACGGCATCGCGCAGCCGATCGCGGCGCAGCCTCGCCTCGAGGGCCTCGGCCACGTAGCGGCTGCGGCCGCGGGGACCCGCGTATCGGTCCACCTCGTCCACGAGGGCCTTGGACAGGAGCAGGTTCGTGCGCACGGTCATGCGCACAGGTATGCGCATATCGATGCGGCCGTCAAGACACCTCGACGTCCGTGACCCACTTCACCCATTCCAGTCCTCGACGGTCCGGCGCCACCAAGCGGCAGGGCGCGCCGTTCCCATGGGGGAGCGGCTGCCCGGCCACCGAGGTGGCCAGCAGCGCGGCCCGAGCCTCGTCCAGGGGCATGCGGGCGTACCAACCGGTCACGCTGCGGACCGTCATGTGCCGAGCGCTGGGCGTCGGTGCGGCGGCGTCCAAGACGCGGCCGACCCTCACCCCGCCCCACGTCGTGCGCAGCGCCCAGCCGCCCGTGCAGTCCAGCACGGCGTCGGTCTCGTCCTCCGCGCCGAGCGCGGCGAGCTCGTCCAGCGACAGCTCCAGCGGCCGCCCGACAGCGCCGTGGACGCGGAGCCGCCACGCCGCCGGGTCGATCGGCTCGGCGCCCTCCCCGAAGAAGGGGGTGGGCGGCGGGATGCCGCCATCCGGCAGCCAGCGCGACCCGGTGAAGCGCCGCACGCCACCGGCCAGCGCGTCGCTCAGGTTGGTGGCCGCCCACGCCAGCGCGCCCACCGCACCGATGCCCAGGGTCGCCAGCGCGGTTCGCCGCGACAGGAGCCTGCCGCCGCGCGGGGCCTGGGGCCGCACCAGCCGCCAGCGACGCGGCAGGAGGTGCAGGATCGCAACCGGGACCAGCGCCAGCGCGGCCAGGGCGTGCAGGGTCAGGACCGTCCACGGCCCCAGGGTCAGGATGCGACCGGAGGCGACCCAGGCGAGCCCGCCGCCCAGCGCGGCCAGCGTCAGGGTGGCGAGCAGCGTCCCCAGCGCCAGGCGCCCCCAGCGCCGCCCGCGAATGGCCGGGCCGAGCGTGCGCCGCAGCTTCCAGGCCACCGCGACCAGGAGCGCGCCGCCCAGCAGGCCGTGCGCGACGAAGAGGGGCGCGGTCGGCGGCGAGCCGGCGCGCAGGGAGAGGAGGCCGGTGACCAGCTGGGCCGTCACCAGCAGGGCGAGCAGTCGGTCGAGCGCGGCAGCGCTCATCGGTCCATGCTACCCAGTGACTGCTAGGCTTCCGCGCGTGACACGCCGGACGTGGACGCTGGCCGCGGTCGTGCTCGGGTCCGGCATCGTCTTCCTGGACTCGACGGTCGTCAACGTGGCCCTGCGCGCGATGGGGGAGCAGCTGCCGACGACGTTGTTCGGGGTCCTGGAGGGCCAGTCGTACGTCGTCAACGGCTACCTCCTCACGCTCTCCGCCTTCCTGATCCTGGCCGGCGCCCTGGCGGACCGATACGGGCGGCGGCGCATGTTCGTGCTCGGCCTGGCCGGGTTCGGGGCGGCGTCGCTGGCCTGCGGCCTGGCGCCGACCATGGAGATCCTCATCCTCTCCAGGCTGGTGCAGGGCCTGTTCGGCGCCGTCCTGGTCCCCACCTCGCTGGCCCTGATCAACGCCACCTTCGAGGGTGCCGAGCGTGGACGCGCCTTCGGGTTCTGGGCCGCCGCCACGAGCGCGCTGACGCTGATGGGGCCGCCGGTCGGCGGCTTCCTGGTCGACACCATCGGCTGGCAGGTCGCCTTCCTGATCAACGTGCCGCTCTCCGCCTTCGGCGTGTACGTGGCGCTGACCCAGGTCGACGAGAGCCGCAACCCGGACGCGCCGCCCCGGTTCGACTGGATCGGGGCCACGGCGGTGGCCCTGGCGGTCGGCGGCCTGGCCTACGGCGCCATCCGGGGCCAGGAGCAGCAATGGACCGATGCCAGCGCCTGGGTGGCGCTGGCCGTGGGCGCCGTGGCGACCCTGAGCCTTGTGCCACTGATGACGATGCGCCGCAACGTCCTGATGCCGCCGGAGCTGTTCCGGTCCCGGAACTTCACGGTCACGAACGTCTCGACGCTGCTGATCTACGGCGCGCTGTACATGGTCTCGTACTTCACGGCCATCTTCCTGCAGCAGGCGTTCGGCTATACCGCGCTCGGCTCGGGGTTGGCGATCGTGCCGGTCGACATCGCGCTGGTCCTGATCTCGACCCGCGCCGGCAGGCTGGCCGCGGAGCATGGCCCGCGTCGCTTCATGACAGTCGGGCCGGCATTGATGGCGCTGGGGCTGCTCTGGTACCTGCGGCTTCCGGCCACCAGCGGGGCGTGGGCTGCGACGTTCGGCAGCCCCGAGACCCTCCTCCCGCCGGCCGACTACCTGGTCGACGTGCTGCCGGTGATGCTGCTGTTCGGCATCGGCCTGGCGATCCTGGTGGCGCCGCTGACGACGGCGCTCATGACCTCGGTCCCGATCGGCAACTCCGGGCTGGCCTCGGCCATCAACAACGCCATCAGCCGCATCGGTCCCGTGCTGGCCAGCGCCGTGGTCTTCATCGC
>DASUSP010000185.1:0-3658 GCA_036375035.1 Candidatus Limnocylindria bacterium | reverse complement strand
AGCGCGTGCGGCTGCCGCTCTCCCGCGGCTTCACCGTGCTCACCGGCGAGACCGGGGCGGGCAAGTCGCTGATCGTCGACGCGCTGGCCCTGGCGCTGGGCGCCCGGGCCACCACCGACCTGGTCCGCTCCGGGACCGATGCCGCCCGGGTCGAGGCGATCTTCGACGCGGTCGAGGCGCTGCCCGAGGACCCGCTGGCCGACGTGCTGGCCGCGGGCGAGGGGTCGGCCATCGTGCGGCGCGAGGTGTCGGCCGACGGCCGCTCGATGGCGCGCCTGAACGACCGCAGCGTGACCGTCGGCAGCCTTGCTGCGCTGGGGGAGCGGCTTGCCGAGATCCACGGGCAGCACGAGCAGCAGCGCCTGCTGGCCGCCGATCGTCAGCTGGAGCTTCTCGACCGTTTCGGGGAGCTGGACCGGCAGCGCGGCGAGGTCGAGGCGGCGTACCGCGACTGGCGCGCGATGGTGGCCCGCTCAGCGGAGCTGCTCACCGACGAGCACGAGCTGGCGCGACGCGTGGAGCTGCTGCGGCACCAGGCCGACGAGGTCGCGGCCGCCGAGCTGCAACCCGGCGAGGACGAGGAGCTGGAGGCGCAGCTGCGCGCCGCCAGCCATGCCGAGGCCATCGCGCAGGCGGCCGACACCGCGCTGCGCAGCCTCCGCGACGAGGCCGCGGGCCTCGACGCGCTGCGGGCCGCCCACGCCGCGCTGGGCCAGGCATCGGGCCATGACGAGCGCTTCGCAGCGCTGGAGGAGCGCGCCGCCGGGCTGGAGGCGGAGGCGACCGAGCTGGCCCGCGACGTGGCCGCCCTGGCCGAGCGGGTGGAGCTGGACCCGGCCACCCGAGCGGCCGCAGAGGAGCGGCTGGCGCTGATCTACGAGCTGAAGCGCAAGTACGGCTCCACGATCGACGAGGTCATCGCCTTCGGCGCCCGCGCCTCCGACGAGCTGGCGCGGCTCGGCGACCAGGCCGGGCTGCGCGAGCGGCTGGTGGCGGAGGAGTCGCGCCTCCGCGGCGAGCTCGAGATCGTCGCTGCCGAGCTGACGCGGCTGCGCGCAGAGGCCGCGTCACGGCTGACCGACCGCGTCAACGCCGAGCTGCCACCGCTGGGCCTCCCGGCCGGCGCCTTCGGGATCGGGCTGGAGCCGGTGGAGATCGGTCCGTCGGGCGCGGATCGCGTCATCTTCACCTTCGCGCCCAATCCCGGCGAGCCGGGGCGCCCGCTGGCGCGCATCGCGTCCGGTGGCGAGGCCAGCCGCCTGTCGCTGGCGCTCAAGGTCGTGCTGGCCGCCGCCGACGAGACCCCGGTCCTGGTCTTCGACGAGGTGGACGCCGGGATCGGCGGACGCCACGCGACGGCGCTGGGGCAGCGGCTGCGCGACCTGGCCGCCTTCCACCAGGTCCTGTGCGTCACGCACCTGGCCCAGGTGGCGGCCCACGCCGACCGTCACGTGCACGTCGGGAAGACGGTGGACGGCGGCCGCACCGTGGCCGAGGCTCGCCTCCTGGACGGCGAGGAGCGTGCCGCCGAGCTGGCGGCCATGCTGGCCGGCGAGGGCGCCGGGAGCGAGGCCCGTGCTGCTGCCGAGGCGCTCCTGCGCTCGGCCTCGGAATGAGCGCCGGCGGCGACCTGGCGGCCGCCATCGACGCGTTCCTGCTGGAGCTGCGCGTGGAGCGCGGGCTCTCCCCTCTGACGGTGGCTGCCTACCGCCGCGACCTTGCCCAGTTCGCGGGCGCGGCCGGGCCTCGCTGGCGCAGCGATCCGGAGCCGGTGCGCGACTTCGTGAACGGCCTGCGTCGCGCCGGCCGGCGCCCCACCACCCAGGCGCGCAAAGTGGCCGCAATCCGCAGCTTCTACGGCTTCGCGCTGCGCGAGGGGCTGGCGGATCGCGACGTCGCCGCGCTGGTCGACGCGCCCCGCCCCGGCAGCTACCTGCCCGACGTGCTGACCCCCGATGACGTGCTGCGCATCCTCGACGCGCCGCCGGCCAACGACCGGGTGGGCATCCGGGATCGGGCCATCCTGGAGCTGCTCTACGCCTGCGGCCTGAGGGTCAGCGAGCTGACCGGCCTGGACATGGACCGCCTCGACCTGCCCAACCTCCAGGTGCGCGTCATCGGCAAGGGCAACCGGGAGCGCCGCGTGCCGATGGGGGAGCCGGCGCGCGAGCGACTGCATCGGTACATCAGCGGTCCGCGCCTGGAGTGGACGGCCGGCAAGCCGACGCCCGCCGTCTTCGTCAGCCAGCGCGGACACCGCCTTGTGCGCGAATCGGTCTGGCGCATGGTGCTGCGCTGGACCGATGCTGCCGGGGTAGGCGGCCACGTCACGCCGCACACCTTCAGGCACAGCTTCGCGACCCATCTGCTGGAGGGTGGAGCCGACCTGCGCGTGGTCCAGGCCCTGCTCGGCCATGCTAGCATCAGCACCACCCAGCTCTACACGCACCTGACCGGGGAGCGCCTGCGCGAGGTCTACCTGCGGGCGCATCCACGAGCCTGAGCCCCACAAACGTCGGCGAGCAGCGGAGCACGAGCATGAGCTACGCACGGAACCTTCTCAGCCGCGGCGAGGAGGTCGTCTTCCAGAGCCGCCAGCACTGGTTCGCGATCCTGGCGCGGACCTGGGTCTGGATCGTGATCGCCATCCTGGCGCTGGCCTTCGTGATCTTCCTCTCGACCGGCACCGATCCGTTCATCAACGACGGGATCGACGGCTTCGCCACCATCGTCGCGGTGCTGGCGCTGATCGTCTCGCTGGGATTCATCGGCTGGGTCATCTGGGATTGGCGCAACCAGGAGTGGCTGATCACCACCCGACGCGTGGTGCGGGCCGAGGGGATCCTGAACAAGTCAATGTCCGACTCCAGCCTGGAGAAGATCAACGACGCGCGGCTGACCCAGAGCTGGGTGGGACGCATCTTCAACTACGGCACGCTCGACATCCTGACCGCGGCGGAGGAGGTCGGTGGCACGCAGATCGCCGACTTCCCGATGATCGCCGATCCGGTTCAGTTCAAGGTTGCGATGATGAACCAGAAGGAGCTGATGGAGCGTCCCGACCTGGCCCCGCCGCGCTCGCAACGGCCCGCGCCACCACCGGAGATGCAGCGCGCCGCGCCCATGCCGCCGCGAGCCGGCTCCGACCGCGTGCACGAGGTGCACGATGAGCCGATGCGGGCCGAGGCGCCGCTGCCCGAGGCCGTCCCCGCGCCCGATGCCCCCGCCCCAGCCTCGCCGACGCCGTCTCCCGAGCGCTCGCCGGGCGACCAGCTCGCGGCGACGCTCGAGAGCCTCGCCGGGTTGCGCGACCGCGGGCTGATCACGCCCGAGGAGTACGACGCCAAGAAGCGCGAGCTGCTGGAGCGAATGTAGGTGCCCGAGGTCCGCCGAGGCGCCCTGCCCGACGGCCTCTACGGGGCCGAGCTGGAACGACGCATCGCGGAGACGGCCGCCGCCGTGCGCGAGCGCCTGTCCGCCGTCCCGCAGTTGGCCGCGCCAGCGGTGGCCATGGTGGTCGGATCGGGGCTGGGGGGCGTGGAGGACCTGCTCGACGCGGAGCCCCGCATCCGGGTCCCCTACGGCGAGATCCCCAATGTCCCGGGGTCCGAGGTGGAGGGGCACGCAGGGGAGCTGGTGGCGGGGATGGCATCGGGAC
>DASUSP010000184.1:0-5060 GCA_036375035.1 Candidatus Limnocylindria bacterium | reverse complement strand
CGCGCGGACGATGTTGCCCGGCTGGGTCATGTCGAAGACGACGATCGGCATCTGGTTGTCCATTGCCAGGCTCACCGCGGTGGCGTCCAGGGCCTCCAGCCGATGGGCCAGGAGGTCGCCGTAGCTGATCCGGCTGTAGCGCGTGGCACCCGGCTCCTTCTCCGGGTCGGCATCGTACACCCCGTCCACCCGCGTGGCCTTCAGGATGACCTCGGCGCCGACCTCGACCGCGCGCAGGGTCGCGGCGGTATCGGTCGTGAAGTACGGGTTGCCGGTTCCGGCCACCATGATCGCCACCAGGCCGCGCTCCAGGTGGTGCACGGCGCGGCGCCGGATGTAGGGCTCGCAGACCTCGTTCATGGCGATCGCGCTCATCACCCTCGAGCGCGTCCCCGCCTGCTCCAGGGCGTCCTGGATGGCCAGCCCGTTCATGACCGTGGCCAGCATGCCCATGTAGTCGGCGGTGGCGCGGTCCATCCCGCTGGCCGCCGCCGAGAGGCCGCGGAAGATGTTCCCGCCGCCCACCACGATGGCGATCTCAGTGCCGTCCTGGCGGGCCTCGGTGACCTGGGCGGCGATGTCCCGCGCCACGTCCGGATCGATCCCGTACTGGCGCGGGCCCATCAGCGCCTCGCCGGAGAGCTTGAGCAGCACCCGGCGGTATTTCGCCACTAGGCGGCCTCCTCGGCGCCCTGCTCGGCCGCGGTCTCGCCCACCGCCATGCGGGCGAAGCGGGCGACCTGGATGTTCTCGCCGAGGAGCGCGACCTTCTCGGTGATCAGGTCGCCGATCTTCTGCTCGGTGTCGCGGTACGGCATCTCGAGCAGGCAGACCGACTCGAGCCACTTGGCCAGCTTGCCCTCCACGATGGCCGGGACGCGATCCGCCGGGCGACCCTCGCGCTCCGCGTCCGCGGCAAAGGCGCGTCGCTGCTCCTCCATCACATCGGCCGGCACGTCGTCGCGGCTGACGTACAGCGGGCCGAGGCCCGCGACCTGCATCGCCAGCTCGCGGCCGAGCTGCTGGAAGTCATCGGTGCGAGCCACGAAGTCGGTCTCGCAGTTCAGCTCCAGCAGCACGCCCAGGCGTGCCCCGTGGTGGATGTACGAGGCGATCACGCCCTCGCGGGCCACCCGCCCGGCCTTCTTTGCCGCGGTGGAGAGGCCCTTTTCGCGCAGCCAGGCGATTGCGGTCTCGACGTCGCCGCCGCTCTCCTCGAGTGCCCGCTTGCAGTCCATGATTCCCGCGCCGGTCTGGTCGCGGAGGCGCTTCACGTCTTCGGGCTTGATCATCGTGGTCACTTGGAATCTTCCTTCCGGGTCTGATGTCGGGACCGATGCCGGCTCAGGCCGTCGGCGTCGGCTCGCTGTCGTCCTTGTCGTTCGCCTCGGTCGGCTCGGACGCCTCGGCCGGCTCGGCCGGCTCGGTCCCTTCGGGGGCCTCGGTCGGCTCTGTCCCTTCGGACGCCTCGGCCGCCTCGGCCGCCCGACGGGCGCGGGCGCGGCGCTCCTCTTCCTCGTCCTCCTCCGGCTCGGGCTCGAACACGAGCGCCTCGCCGGCGGCCAGCGCTGCGGAGTAGTCGGCCTCGCCGGCCAGCTGGCTCTCGTCGATGGGCGGCATGGCCTCGGCCTGCTCGAACTCCTCGTCGAGCTTCGCCTGGCGCTCCTGCTGGGCCTCGAGGACGGCGTCGGCCACCTTGGCGCAGATGAGCCTGACCGAGCGGATCGCGTCGTCGTTGGCCGGGACCACCCAGTCGATCAGGTCCGGGTCGCAGTTGGTATCGGTGATGGCGACGATCGGGATCTCCAGCCGGCGCGCCTCTGCCACGGCGATCGCCTCGCGATGCGGGTCGACGATGAAGACCGCTCCAGGCAGGCGTCGCATGCGCCGGATACCGCCGAGCCCGGCGTTCAGCTTCGCGATCTCCTCGTTGAGCTTGCTCGCCTCCTTCTTGGTGAGGCGCTCGAACTCGCCGCTGTCGCGCCGCGCCTCCAAAGCTTCGAGGCGCTGGATTCGCCGCTTCATGGTCGTGAAGTTGGTGAGCATGCCGCCCAGCCAACGGTTGTTGACGTAATGCTGTCCGGAGCGCTCGGCCTCGGCGGCCACGGTCTCCTGGGCCTGCTTCTTGGTGCCCACGAACAGGATGCTGTCGCCGCGGCGGACCGTGTCGCGGACGAAGTCCAGCGCATCGTCGAGGCGGCCGACCGTCTGGGCCAGGTCGATGATGTGGATGCCGTTGCGCTCCGCGAAGATGAACTCACGCATCTTCGGGTTCCAGCGGCGGGTCTGGTGTCCGAAGTGGACGCCAGCCTCCAGGAGCTGCTTCATGCTGGTCGCAGCCAAGTCAAACCTCCGGTTCATTCCTCCGCTCGCTTCGGCTCTTCGCGCGTCGACCCGCCGCGTCGTGTGGCGGGCACCGTGGACCGCGAGATCCGCGAGCGTGTGTGATGGGAATACGCTCGGCCGTGGCGGCGCGCGATGGCGCCCTGAGGCCGGCGGGGAGTATAGCACGCGGCCCCTCCACCCCTCTCCGACCCCCTCCGGGCGCAACGGTACCGAAGTACCCCTGCCCCACCCGCTCGTACCTTGACCGCACGCCGCCCGGTCCTAGCATCGGCCTCCCGATCGGGCGTGCCGCCCGGTCGGCCCGAGCGACTGTGAATCAAGCAGCGGGGACGTTCAGACCGATGCGACATCGACCGCAGCTCCTGCTCCTGGCCGGCGCCCTGGCCTTCGGCGGCATCATCGCTCCGCTGGTCGGCGGCCGTGCGGCGGCCTCCGACCGGGTGGTCGTTGTGCAACCCGGCCAGACCCTGAGCGGCATCGCCGCCCGCGAAGGCGTCAGCGTGGCGCGCCTGGTGCGACTCAATGGCATCTCGGACCCGAATCGGATCCAGGCCGGTCAGCGGCTGGTGGTGGAGCGTGAGCGACAGCGAAGCGCTCCTGCCGGGCCGAAGAGGACCGCGACGACGTACCAGGTGGCCTTCGGCGACACGCTGTCCGGGATCGCTCTCCGGTACCGCACGACCGTGAGCGCCATCGCGCGAGCCAACGACATTGGTAACGTCGGGCTCGTCTACGTCGGCCAGGTGCTGCGCATTCCAGGGAGCAGCGGCGCAGGAGGCAATGGCGAACGCGACCGCCAAGCCGATCCCGGGCCGCGCTGGGCAACGCACCGCGTCTCGTATGGTGAGTCGCTCTGGGTCATCGCACGACGCTACGGCACCAGCGTGGCGGCGATCGCCGATGCCAACGGGATCGGCAACGCCTCCTTCATCCGCGTCGGCCAGCTGCTCCGCGTCCCGGTTCCCGGCGGGTCCGGTGGCGGGTCCGGCGGCGGGTCCGGCGGCGGGTCCGGCGGGGTCGGCAGCCCGACTCGCGCCATGCCGCCCGACATGGCCGCGCTGGTCGCCTCGCGTCAGGCGATCGGGCGCATGATCGTGGCGGAGGCGCGTCGCCAGGGCGTGCCGGCCTCCTTTGCCCTGGCGGTCGCGTGGCAGGAGTCCGGCTGGCAGCCTCGCGTCGTCTCGTACGCCGGCGCCATCGGCGTCATGCAGCTGCTGCCGGCCACAGGCGAGTGGGTCGGCAGCACGATGCTGGGCCACCCGGTGAACCTGTGGGATCCGTCCCAGAACGTGAGGGCCGGCGTCCGGCTGCTGCAGCACTACCTGGGCCGATACGGTGGCAACCGCTCGCTGGCGCTGGCGGCCTACTACCAGGGACAGACCGCCGCCGACCGGTACGGGATCTTCGCGGTCTCGCGGCCGTACATCGCCTCGATCCTGCGCCTGCAGCAGCTCTTTGCCGGGTAGCCCTCACCAGGCGTCGATGGCCGGGATGCGACGCAGCCGCCAGCGGCCCTCGCCAGCCGGGCTGACCGCCACGAGGTCCAGCCGCAGCTCGGGGCACCATCGGCCCGGCGACGCGGACGCATAGGCGGCCAGCGCCGCCCGCAGCCTGCCCACGCGGCGTGGGTCGACGCTCTCCGCTCCGCTGCCCGCGCGACCGGTGCGCCGCAGCTTGACCTCGACGCCGACCAGGGCGCCGCCGGGATCGCGCACGACCAGGTCGAGCTCACCGGCCCGGCAGCGCCAGCGGCGCTCCAGCAGCGTCCACCCGGCCGCCACCAGCCAGCGAGCGACGGCGTCCTCGGCGCGGCGCCCCAGGTCGTGGCGCGGATCGGGCACGGGTGCTCCTCGCCGGGAGGCGAGCGCTCAGTCCTCGGGCTCGAGCTCCTCCTCGGTGAGGATCGGGCCCTCCATGAACAGGTCCAGGCTCAGCTGCTCCCCGGCAAGCAGCATCCTGATCGGCGCGAAGGACCGGCGGTGCCACTCGCAGGGCCCCTCGGTCAGGAGGGCGTCGAGATGGTGCTGCGTCCCGTAGCCCTTGTTGCGGGCGAAGCCGTAGGCCGGGTAGCGATCGTCGAGCTCGGTGCAGATACGGTCTCGGGTGACCTTGGCCACGATGCTGGCCGCCGCGATGGAGGCGCTGATGGCGTCGCCGTCGATGATGGCCCGCTGCGGCAGCTTAACGTCCCGCAGGCTCAGCGCGTCGATCACAAGATGGTCGGGCGCCTCTGGCAGCCGTCCCAGCGCCTCGGCCATGGCCAGCTTGGTGGCCTGCAGGATGTTGATGCGGTCGATGACCTCGACCTCGACGCAGCCAACGCCAACCGCGTCGGCTCGGTCCAGGATCCGCTCGTAGAGCGCCTCGCGCCGCGCGCGGGTCAACACCTTGCTGTCGCGCAGCCCCTTGATGCGGTGACGCTCCGGCAGGATGACCGCGGCGGCGACCACCGGGCCGGCCAGGGATCCGCGGCCGACCTCGTCAATGCCGGCGATGCGCTGGAAACCGGCGAGGCGCAGCTCGCGTTCGTGGCGCATGTGCGCGTCGCGCGGTGCGCCGTTCGAGCGGCGCCGGGGACGCCGCGTTCCGACCGATCCCGTGAGGAGATCGGCCACCGGCTCAGCGGCGCTCGCGGAGGGTGGCGGACTTGCCGACCCGATCGCGGAGGAAGTAGAGCTGTGCTCGTCGGGCAACGCCGTGGCGGACCACCTCGA
>DASUSP010000183.1:0-12378 GCA_036375035.1 Candidatus Limnocylindria bacterium | reverse complement strand
GTCTCGACGTAGATGCCCTCCGGCTCGATGTACGCCTCGTCGCGCTTGATGGCCTGCACCATGGCGTCTGCGTCAGTCCTCCAGCGGGTTGAAGACGAAGCCGGTCAGCAGCTTCGGGTAGAAGTAGGTCGACTTCTGCGGCATCACGTCGCCGACGCTGGCCACCTCGGCCAGCTGGTCCAGTCGGGTGGGACGCACCAGGATGGCGGCGCTGGCCTGGCCACGGGACACCGCCATCCGGGCGTCGGCCTCGCTCCTAGTGTAGGCCAGCCGTCCGCCTCCGGCGACGACGCCGGGGTCGATCCCGAGGCGGTCGGCCAGTATGGTGGAGTGCAGGATCGCCAGGTCCAGGCGTCGCACGGCGGTGCTGGATCGCTCGCGGCGCATGCGGTCAGCGGTCCCCTCCGGGTCGCCGACCAGCAGCCAGCCCTCGCCCTCGGGCAGGACCAGCCCGAACACCGGCTCCTCGGCGTCACGCAGCTCCTCCAGCCGGCCGTGGAGCTCGGCGGGATCGACCGGGATGGCCTGCCACAGCGGGTCGGCCTCCTTCAGCGCGCGCAACGCCTCGGCATCGGCGTCCAGGATGAGCCGATGGGTGGCCAGCACCTCGAGCTCCTCGAGCTCGGCATTGACGAGCACCATCAAGATCCAGTCCGCCGCCAGCGAGCCGGGCGGCGCATCGGCCCAGCGCGGGTCAGAGCGGACCTCGGCCTGGTAGGTGAGCGCTGTCTCATAGCGGTGGTGGCCGTCGGCGATATAGATCCGCTGCCGGGACAGGTAGCCCAGCAGCCTGTCGTCCGGCTCCACCGCCGCCACGCTGTGCAGCAGGCCGTCGCCGTCCCGCGCTCGCCATTCCTCCGCCCAGCCGCGGCTCATCACGTGGCGGTAACGCTCGGAGCGGTCGAAGTAGACACCCAGGATCGGCGACACCTGGGTCCGCGTGGCGTGCAGGTGGGCCAGCCGATCCGCCTTCGGCCCCGGGAGCGTGTGCTCGTGGGCGCGCACGTCGCCGCCGAACGGCTCCAGCAGCAGTCGCGCCATCACCCCCTGCACCGTCGGCTCGTCGGGGTTCTGCGGCGTGGCGTGCGCGTAGTAGTAGACCGATGGCTCCGCCCGGCGACGCAGCGTTCCGTCCGCCAGCCAATCGGCCAGCGTCGCCGCGGCGGAGGCGTGAGGATCGGGATCGGGACTCAGCTCCAGGCGGACCGCGTTGCGGTCGTGGCGCGCTATCAGTGCTGCCTGCTCATCGGGCCCGATGACGTCGTAGGGCGGGCAGACGACCTTGGTCAGGTCGACGACCTGCCGTCCCGGCCCCGGATCGGGCTCTTCGGGGAGGCGGATTCGGTCGGGCACGGTCTCAACCGCGAAGCGGTCGAGCGAGTACTCCAGGCCGCGGAAGGCGGCGATGCGGGGCATGCCCCCGAGTCTAGCCGCGTCGGGTCACGAACGGCGGAGGGGCGTCGCTGACAGGGCCCATGCCGGCCGGGACTGTTGCACGCAGGGGCAGCCGCATGCGGATCACCGTCCCGCGGCCAGCCGTCCGGTTCGGCTCGGCGACGATCTCCCCACCGTGCGCCAGCACGATCGCGCGGGTGATGTACAGGCCCAGTCCCAACCCGCCGGGACGTCGCGCGCCGGCGCCGTCATCGGCCTGGTAGAAGCGCTCGAAGATGCGCTCCGCCTGCTCCGGCGTCAGCCCGATCCCCTCGTCGGCGACCGTCACGTCCACGCCATTCCCGCGGGCCTCGGCGGTGACAGTCACCGGGCCGCCGCCCGGGGAGTACTTGACCGCGTTGTCGAGCAGGTTGGTGAGCACCTGCCCGATTCGGTCCCGGTCGGCGGTGATGGGCAGCGTCTCGGGCGCGTGGACCGTGATGCTGCGCTGCGGGTGCTCGCGCTCGGTGCGGGACGCCGCTTCGCGCAGCTCGGCGGCGAGGTCCACTGGCTCGGGCTCGATGCTTACCAGCCCGCGCCTGTCGATGCGGCTGACATCGAGCAGGTCCTCGACCAGGCGGCGCATGCGCGTGACCTGGGTGCGGATGGTGTGGATCTGGGACAGCTCCTTGGGTCCGGCGCTGTCGCGCATCCGGTTCTCGAGCAGCTGCGAGTAGCCCTGGATGCTGGTCAGCGGGGTTCGCAGCTCGTGGCTGACGATCGAGAGGAAGTCGTCCTTGGCCCGCTGCGCGCGCTGCTCGCGGGCCACCTGCTCCTTCAGGTCCGCCCACAGCACGGCGTTCTCCAGGGCTGGGCCGGCGCGCTCGGCGATGGCCATGGCCAGCCGCGCCTCGCCATCGCCCAGCTCCGGGCCGTGGATGCTGCCCGAGACGAGCACGCCCCGCACCCTGGCGCGGAAGATGATCGGCACCGCCAGCAGGGAGCGCAGGCCCAGGCGCGCCATGGCATCCGGGTCGCCCGGGCTGTCGGAGGGGGGCTCGTTGACCCGGACCACGGCAGGCCCGACGGTGGCGGCGGCCGCCCCCGCGACGCCGTCGCCGACCCTGGGACGTCGTGTCGCCAGGTGCTCCCGCAATTGCTGGACGACCTCCGGGTCGCGCCCGTCGGCGCCGGCGAGGCGGAGGAAGGGGGCGCCGGCGCCATCGGCCTCCTCGGTGGTGAGCAGCCAGGTCAGGTCCCCGAGCAGCGGCGCGGCGGCCCGCACGATGGCATCAACGGTCGCCTGGCGGTCAAGCGTGGTGCCGAACTCGCGGGCCATCTGGCTCAGCAGCTCCGCCTCGCGGCGGCGCGCCTGGTCCCGCTCCTCCTCTTCCAGGCGTCGCTGGAGCTTTGCGTTCTCGGTGACCCGCCCGATGACGACGCGCGCGAAGAGCCCGGCCGCCAGCCCGAGGCCGACCAGGTAGCCGATGCGGATCGGCAGGAGCGCCTGCACCTGGCCCTCCCCCGCCACCAGGATGACCGACGCGTACATGAACGAGACCACAAGCGAGGTCCAGACCGATGCGCCGAGGCCGAAGCGCAGCGCCACCTCGAGCACCACCGGAATGTAGAAGAGGAACGCGTCCAGCGCCTGCGGCTCGGCGTAGATGGCGAGCGTGACAGTGACCATGTCCAGTGCCGTGGCCACGATTCCCACCTCGCGTGCCGGGAAGCGACCGACCAGCAGCAGGATGGCGCCGGAGTAGACCAGCACCGCGATGCCGAGGCCGACGAGGAAGGGGAACGAGTCGATCCGGTCCCGGAACAGGAGGATCGCGACCAGGCTGGCGCCGGCCACGCCGGCCCGCGCGACCGCCAGCTGGCGCTCGGTGGTGCGCATCTGGCGCTCGAAGTGAGTCTCGAGGGTGGGAAGCCTGGCTTCCGCCTGGTCCACGGGCAGCGGTCCTCGCCGGACGGATCGACGACGACTCTAGCATCGGGTCGGAGCGGTGGGGACTGGTGCTATTGGATCTCCTCGAGTACCCCTTCGTCGGGGTCAGTGGAGACATGTCGGGCCTTCGGCTTCGGCACCCGCAGGTAGAGCAGCGCGCCGGCCAGCAGGGTCATGGCGGCCACGATCGGGATCCACGGCAGCCGACGGTAGTCGACCAGCCCGACGATCTCCACCGTCAGCTGGCTGGCGTTCCCGATGCGGTCGGTGGCCTCGATGCGCACCGCGCGCGGCCACAGGCCGGCGCCGACCTCGGCACGGAAGCTGCCATCCGGCTGGACCGGGACCGGGGTCCCGTCGACCACCAGCCGCGCGCCCGGTGCCGTCCGGCCGGTGAGCGGCACGCTGAAGCTCAGGGGCGCAAGGGGGGCGGACGCCGCCAGGGTCGGCGGCCGGCGCTGGACGCGCACCTCCCAGTCTGCCGCATAGCCGTGACCCCCTGGCGTGGTGACCAGCAGGCGCACGGTGAACCGCTCGTCCGTCGTCGCGGCGGGGTCGTCCTCGACCAGCGTCACCTCCGCCCGGCCGCCAGGCCCGATCGAGGCCTGGCGCGGACCGCCCTGCTGCCCGACCACCGCCACGCGGCTGTCCTCGGGCCCGATCACGACGGCGCGGACCTCGCCGGAGGTCAGCAGGGCCGGTCGTCCCGGCTCGCGGCCGTCCGACAGCGCGCCCTCGATCCGGGGAGACAGGCGGCCGCCGTCCGCCTCGGGCTCCAGGAGGGTCCGCGACGCGGTGACGTACAGCTCCCCCGCGCGGGCTGCGACGACCGTCAGCGCGCCGCCACGTCGGTCAACGGGCAGCGAGACCGCGGTGGCGACGGCCACCCACCCATTCCCCTCCCCGAAGAACCCGACCGGGACACGGCCAGGTAGCGCGGCGATGTTCCGCGAGCGCGCATCGTCCCCGGGCGATTCCGGCGCGGTGAGCAGCCGCCCGCCGAACACCAGCGCCGGCTGGCCGGCCCGCTCGCCGCCGGGCAGCTCGCCGAGATAGGGTGGTGACGAGCTGGCGACGAACCGAGCCGCGGCCTCCCCGCCCTGGATGACCTGGCGGACCACGAGCCGCCAGTCATGGACCTCAACGGCGCCGCCCCGCACCACCAGCAGCCGGGCCAGGTTGCCGGTCCCGAGCACGCCCAGGGCCGTGCCGCCGCGGGCGGAGATGGACTCCACGCTGGCGCCCGGCGTCCCCGCCGGCCAGCGCAGGACGTACGCGTCGCCGCGTGCGACGAGAAAGAGCCTTCCACCCTCCGGTCCAGGGAATCCGGCGACGGTGCCTGCGTCGGGCAGCAGCGTCCAGTCCACCTGCATCCGGCCGTCGACCAGCGCGATGCGGTGCAGGGTCGCCGCCACCTGGTCGAAGCTGCCGGGCAGGGCCGTGTAGCCGACCTCGTCGCCCGGGACGCCATCCGTGTCCCCGAAGACAGTCAGCGGGCCGCTGATCAACCCCTCGCCGGCGTCGGCGGTCAGGATCGTGAAGTCCGCGCCGTTCCAGCGCAGGACCCTGATGCGCGACGCGGCCGGCAGGACGGGGTCCGGTGTCTCGACCACGGCCAGCTCATCGGTCCCGTCGGCGTCCATGTCGGCGGCCACAGTCCAGGCCCCGCTGGCGGCCGTGTTCTGGATCAGCTGCAGGGCCGTGGCGCCGGTCCTGTCGACCGACAGCCACCACAGGGTCAGGCAGCATGGCCGCCCGATGCCGGGGTCGGTGGTGGCTCCCTGCATGGTCGCGACCAGCACGCGCTCCTCGCCACCGATGCGAACCGCCAGGAGGCGCGCCGGCTCGTTGACGCCGAGCGGGAGGAGGGGCGACTCGTCGGGGTTGTTGCCGGCGAAGGTGTCGTCCGGGGCCGCGGCGCGTTCGAGCTGCACCTGGCCTCTCGAGGCCGGCCGGCCGTCCTGCATGACGAATACCTCCGCGGCCAGCAGGGCCGGGTTGGAGGCCCATGGGACGAGGCCGACCAGCTCCCGCGCTCCGTCGCCGTCGACGTCCGCCACGATGGCGCCGTAGCTCGGTGACCCCGGGAGCGCCACGGCGTCCTCGGCCGGGATCGCCTCGACCGCGGTGGCCGGGGTGCCGGCCATGCCCATCGCGACGGCGGCGACCAGTGCCGGCAGCAGGACGCGGGGGCGGGCGGTGACGGCCATCGGTCCGGCCAGCATAGCCCGTGCATGGCATGATCGGGCCATGCTCGATCCGGAGGTGCTGTGGAGCCCGGCGGCTGGCGCGCGCGCCACGACCCGGGTGGGCGCCTACCTGGACTGGCTCGCCGCGCGCGGCCTTCGCTTCGACGACTACGACGCCCTGTACCGCTGGTCGGTCGACGACCTCGACGGCTTCTGGCGCAGCGCCTGGGAGTTCCTGGAGCTGGCGCCCGGGCCGTCGGGACCGACGCTGGCCAACGCCGAGATGCCGGGCGCCCGCTGGTTCCCCGACGAGCGGCTCAACTACGCCGAGCGCGCGCTGCGCCTCGCCGCCCGGGCCGGCGACGACGTCATCCTGGTCGGCCGGTCGCAGTCGCGGGAGCGCATGACGCTGACCGTGGACGGGCTGCGCGACAGCGTCGCGCGGGCCCGTGCCGGTCTGCAGCGCCTGGGCGTCGGCCGCGGCGACCGCGTGGCGGGCTATCTGCCCAACGTGCCCGAGGCCGTGATCGGCCTGCTGGCCTCGGCCAGCCTGGGAGCGGTCTGGACCTCCTGTGCGCCGGAATTCGGGGTGCGCAGCGTGGTGGATCGGTTCAGCCAGGTCGAGCCGAAGGTGCTGATGGCGGTGGACGGCTACCGCTACGGCGACCGCGAGGTGGACCGCCGCTCCGAGGTGGATGCCGTCCGATCCCAGCTGCCCGAGCTGGCGGCCACGGTGGTCCTTCCCTACCTCCGGCCGGACGGCGCGACCGGCGTCCCGGGCGCGCTGGGGTGGGACGACCTGCTGGCCGAGCCCGGCGAGCTGGCCTTCGAGCGGGTTCCCTTCGACCATCCGCTCTACGTCCTCTACTCGTCGGGCACCACCGGGCTCCCCAAGCCGATCGTCCACGGCCACGGCGGCATCCTGCTGGAGCACGCCAAGATGCTGGCCCTGCACCACGACCTGGGCCCGGCCGACCGCTTCTTCTGGTTCACCACCACCGGCTGGATGATGTGGAACTACCTGGTCTCCGGCCTCCTGACCGATAGCACCCTGGTCCTCCTCGACGGCTCCCCGGCGCACCCGGACCTGGGCGCGCTGTGGCGCATGGCCGACGAGGAGCGGGTGACCTGGTTCGGTGCCAGCGCTCCCTTCCTGATGGCCTGCCGCAAGGAGGGGCTGGAGCCCGGCCGGCTGGCCGACCTGTCCCGGCTGCGCGGCGTCGGGTCCACCGGCGCGCCGCTGCCGGCGGAGGGATTCCGCTACGTCTACGAGTCGGTCAACCCATCGGTCCACCTGCAGTCGGTGTCGGGCGGGACCGACATGTGCACCGCCTTCGTGGCCGGCGCCCCGCTGGTCCCGGTCTGGGCTGGCGAGATCAGCTGCCGCTGCCTGGGCGCGGCCATCGAGGCCTGGTCGCCGGACGGGCGCCCGCTCATCGGGGAGCAGGGCGAGCTGGTCATCACGCGACCGATGCCCTCGATGCCTGTGGGGTTCTGGAACGATCCCGATGGCTCACGCTACCGGGCCGCCTACTTCGATGCGTTCCCCGGGGCCTGGCGCCACGGGGACTGGATCACGATCACCGAGCGCGGCTCGTGCGTGATCAGCGGCCGCTCCGACGCCACGCTGAACCGCGGTGCCGTGCGCATCGGGACCGCCGAGTTCTACGCGGTGGTGGAGTCGATCCCCGAGGTGAGCGACTCGGTGGTCATCCACCTGGAGGAGAGCGACGAGCTGCTCCTGTTCGTGACGCTGCGCGACGGGCTGGAGCTGGACCAGGCGCTGGAAGGGCACATCAGGCGCGAGCTGCGCGAGGCGCTCTCGCCACGCCACGTGCCGGACCGGATCGTGGCCGTCCCCGCCGTGCCGCGGACGCTGTCCGGCAAGAAGCTGGAGGTGCCGGTGAAGCGGATCCTGTCCGGGACGCCACCGGACGAGGCGGCGTCGCGCGGGTCGCTCGCCAACCCGCACTCCCTCGATGCGTTCGCTGACCTGGCGAGGGAGCGGCGCTCCGGCGGCTAGAGGTCGAGCCGTTTGCTGTGCAGCCCCTCGGGGTTCTCGAGCCGGCGCCGCAGGTCGTCGAGGAAGCGCGCGGCGATCTCCCCGTCGATCAGCCGGTGATCGGCTGAGAGCGTCAGCCGCATGATGGAGCGGATCCCGATGCCGTCGCCGATGACCACCGGCGTGCGGATGGCGCTGCTCACCGCCAGGATGGCCGATTCGCCGGGGTTGACGATGGCGCTGAAGTGCTCGACCCCGAACATGCCGAGGTTCGAGATCGAGAAGGTGCTGCCGGTCATGTCGTCCGGCGAGAGCTTCCCCTCGCGCGCGGCGGCGGCCATGCCGGCCGCGCGGTCGTGGATCTCGTCGATGGTCAGGTGATCGGCATCGCGGACGACGGCCACCACCAGGCCGTTGGGCACGGCCACCGCCAGCCCCAGGTGCACGCGTCGCCGCAGCCACAGCTGCTCGCCATCGGTGCGCGAGTTGACGATGGGCATCTCGACCAGCGATTGGGCGACCGCGACCAGGATGAAGTCGGTCAGGGTCAGGGCCGATCCCTCCGCCTTGAGCCGGTTGCGCAGCTCGACCAGCCCCGTCACGTCGACCGCCACAGTGATCTGGAACTGCGGGATGGCGGTCGCGCTGAGCGTCATGCGCTCGGCGATGACGCGGCGCATGCGGCTCAGCGGTCGCGGCGGATCCTCGCCGTCAGCCCGCGCCTCGGGCATCGGGGCCGAAGGAGCTTCCGCCATGGCCAGCCGCACGTCGCGCTCCACGATCCGTCCCTCCGGCCCGGTGCCGGTCAGCTGTCGCGGGTCGAGGCCGGCCTCGACCGCCAGCCGGCTCGCCCTGGGGCTGATGCGCAGGCGCCCGATGGCCGCTTCCGTTCGGGTTGCGGGAGGTGCGGGCGCGGGCGCTGCCGGCTCCGGCTCGGCTGCCGCCTCCGGCTCCGGCTGGCCGGACCCATCCTCGGCTGAGGGTGTGGGCGGCGCCGCCGGCGCGTCCGGGATCTCATCGCCGGGATGGCCGACCCACGCCACCACCGAGTTAACCGGCACGGTCTCGCCCTCCTCGACGAGGCGGCTGAGCAGGACGCCCGCGTCGAAGGCCTCGACCTCCATCACCGCCTTGTCGGTCTCGATCTCGAACAGGACGTCACCGCGGGCCACGGGATCGCCCTCGGCCTTGTTCCAGGTGAGGAGCGTGCACTCCTCGGTCATCTGGCCGGGGCGCGGCATCCGGATCGGGCGGGCGGCCATCGCGCGGTGCCTAGAGCAGCGCCGTGACGGCGCGCACGATGTCGTCGGCGTGCGGCAGGAACGCCTGCTCCAGGCCCTCGGCCTGGGGCGAGATTCCGTTCGCCGCGCCCACGCGGCCCACCGGACCGTCCAGGTCGTCGAACGCCTCGCCCTGGATGCGCGCCACGATCTCGTTCACGAACGAGCCGATGAGGACCGCCTGGCTGGCGACCACGCATCGGCCCGTCTTGCGGACCGACGCAAGCACCGCCTCCATGTCGAGCGGCACCAGGCTGCGCAGGTCGATCACCTCGGCCGACAGGCCGTGCTCGGCCTGCAGCGTCTCCGCCGCCGCGATGGCGTCCGGCACGGCCGGGCCCCAGGCCACGATGGTGGCATCGGTGCCCTCGCGGGCGACCCTGGCTCGACCGATCTCGACCAGCTCGCCCTCTCCCTCGGGCACGACGCCCTTGATCGGGTAAAGGCCCTGGGACTCGACGAACATGACCGGGTTGTTGCTGCGGATCGCCGACTTCAGCAGGCCCTTGGCGTCCGCCGCGGTGGCCGGGTAGACGACCTGGATGCCCGGGATGTGGGTGAAGATGCTCTCCAGCGACTGGGAGTGCTGCCCGCCGTAGCCCTTGCCGGCGCCGACCGAGGCGCGGATGACCAGCGGCACCTCCACCTGCGCGCCACTCATGTAGTGCCACTTGCCCGCCTGGTTGGCGATCTGGTCCGATGCCATCAGGGCGAAGTCCATGTACATCAGCTCCACCACCGGTCGAGCGCCAACGATGGCCGCCCCGACCGCGGTGCCGCAGATGCAGGCCTCGCTGATCGGGGTGTTGAAGACCCGGTCACGGCCGAACGCCTCCAGCAGGCCCTTTGTCAGCTTGAAGGCGCCGCCGTAGTCCGCGATGTCCTCGCCGTACACGATCACGCGCCGATCGCGCTGCATCTCCTCGACGAGCGCCTCGCGGATGGCGTCGCGGTAGGTGATCGCCCCCGACTCGTCGCGAGCGGCATGCGGCGGGTCGGCGTGGAGTCGGACCTTGCGCGCCTCCTCGGGAACCTCGGCGGCGACGCTGTCGGTGTAGAGGTAGCGGAGCAGCTCCGACGGCGAGGGGTCGGTCGCCGCGGCCGCACGCTGGGCGGCGCGCTCGTTCCGCTCCCGCGCCGCGGCCTCCATGGCGGCTACGGTCGCCTCGTCGGCCACGCCCGCCTCCACCAGCTGCGCCTTGAGGCGCTCGATCGGGTCGGTGGCGCGCCAGGCGGCCTCCTCCTCGCGGGTCCGGTACTCGTTGCGCGGGTCGGAGAGCGAGTGGCCGTAGTAGCGGTAAGTGCTGGCCTCGAGCAGGACCGGCCCCTGGCCGGCCCGGCAGCGGTCGGCCGCGCGCAGCACCGCGTCGCGTACCGCCAGCACGTCCATCCCATTGACCAGCTCGGCGTGCATGTTGTCCTCGGCGAACCCGGCGCCGCGACGGGCCAGGTGGCGGACGCCCATCACCTCCTCGTCGGTGCGGTGGGTCATGCCGTAGTGGTTGTTCTGGATCAGGTAGATGATCGGCAGCCCGTAGCGGTGGTCGCCGGCCAGGTGGTTGGTCCACTGGTGCTGAGTGGCCCAGTTCAGCGACTCGAGCACGACGCCGTTGGCGTACGCGCCGTCACCGGCCATGCAGCACACCACCCGGTCGCTGCGCTCGTAGCGGAAGGCCATGGCGGCTCCGGTCGCGATCGGGACGCTGCCACCCACGATGGCGTTGGCCCCCAGGTGCCCGGTCGCGAACTCCCCGATGTGCATCCCGCCGCCACGGCCGCGGCAGTAGCCCTCCTCCTTGCCGAAAAGCTCGGCGATGATGCGGTAGAGGTGCTCCTCAAGCGCCGCGGCCAGCAGCGCGTCGCGATCGCCGGTGGTCGGCGGCTCGGCGGTCAGGCGCGCGCGCAGCTGGTCGGCCTCCAGGCGACGGATGGCGGCAAAGCCCTTCGCCACTGCATCGCCGTGCCCCCGATGCGAGCTGGTGATGGCGTCATCCGAGCGCAGCGCCGCTGCCGCGCCGACGGCCGTCCCCTCCTGCCCGATCGACACGTGCGTCGGCCCGCGGTAGTCGTAGCCTGGAAGCGCGTCGTAGCCCCCGGAGCGCAGCCGCACGATCATCTCCTCCAGCTCGCGGATGGCGAGGAGGTCGTCCAGCAGGTCGAGCGCCTCAGCTGCGCCGAGCCGTCCGGACTCGATCTCGGTGGCCACGCTGCCGCCGTACGTGAAGCCGGCCACCGTGCCGCACGACTCCTCGAACGGCGCGAAGTCGGGGCGGGTGTCGCTGTGGTAGGTCGGCTCGTGGGTGGGGGTCACCATCGGTCAGTCTCCGGCATCGGACGGGGTCGCGTCATGGCCATCGGGCATTCCAGCGTGGAGGCGGGGATCATCGATAATCGAGCATAGGGGTGGCCCGGTCGCCGGTCAAAGCGCCGTCCGGGGCGTTGTCGGTGGGGATCACCACTCGCCGCGCGCGGTCGAACGAACCGTCGCCGAGCTCCGCCAGGGTGATCATCTTGCGCGCGTCGGGCGGCATGCGCGGGTTGCCGCAGGCGTTCGAATCCAGGTTGAGCAGGCGCCCGCCCTGCATGATCCGCGCGCCGTCTGCCCCCGGGGAGTGGCCGAAGACCACGCGCTCGACGCCGGCGCGCCGGTACCCGTCGAAGGCGCCGCTCTCCCATGGGGTGTCGAAGAACTCGGATCGAATCCACAGGTGCGCGTCGGTGATGGTGCCGAGGTCGTCAGGGGCGTGGTCCGGGGGGAGGCCGCCGTGGACGAAGATGACGTCGCGCCAGCGCGCCGCCTGGGCCAGCGACTCGAGCCACGCAAAGGTGCCAGGTGCGGCGGCCTCGACCTCGCGCAGGGCCGGCTCATCCTGCATCGGATCCTCCGGGGCGCAGCCGAACGACTCCAGCGTGGCGTGGCCGCCGTAGGCCAGCCAGACGGGCAGCCACTGGTGCCGGCCTGCCCAGAGGTGGACCAGCATCTCCTCGTGGTTGCCGCGCAGCAGCACCACCCGCCCGCCGGCGGCCTCTGCCTCCGGCTGCAGGCGGCGCAGTAGGGCCAGCGTGCCACGGCTGTCTCTCCCACGGTCGAGGTAGTCGCCGCAGCCCACCAGGGCCGTGCCGGGCGGGGCGCTCCAGCGCAGCTCGGCGTCCACCAGGCCAGCTTCCAGCAGCGCGGCGCTGAAGCCGGAGGTGACGCCGTGCGGATCGGAGAAGGCCCACACGTTCCAGTCGTCGGCGATCGCGACCATCCGCTCGCCGGTGGTGGCCGACGGCAGGCGTGGCCAGTGCGCCTCGGGTTTGGTCACCGATCCCTCCCGTGGCGCCGGTGCGGCGCTACACTCTGCGCGTCCGGCGCCGGCACGTGGCGCCAAGTGCCCCGGGAGGTTCGATGGCCGAGGGTGGCGTCCTTTCGCGCAGCGTGCTGGCCGACGAGGTCAAGGACAGGCTGCTGCAGGACATCCTGTCCGGCCGTTACCCGCCGCATTCCCGGATCGTGGAGACGACCGTGGCCCGCGAGCTGGGCATCAGCCAGGCGCCGGTCCGCGAGGCGCTCCGGGGGCTCGAGGCCACCGGCGTGGT
>DASUSP010000182.1:0-6989 GCA_036375035.1 Candidatus Limnocylindria bacterium | reverse complement strand
CTCGCCGTCTTCGCCGGTGCCGAAGGCGGTGACGTTCAGCCCGCTCTCCAGGACCACCTTGGGCGTGACGGTGCCCTCGTCCACCTGCAGCGTGAAGATGCGCCCGCTGCAGTAGTCGCCGAAGACGTAGATCCCGGCCAGCTCCGGCTGCCGCTCACCGCGGTAGACGTGGCCGCCCGTGATCGAGCAGCCCAGCTCGTGCGAGTACTCGGCTATGGGCTTGATGTACGGAGCCTGGTCGCAGCCGTCCACGAAACAGTGGCGCCCCTCCATGACCGCCCAGCCATAGTTCTCGCCGCCGCGCGAATCGGCCGGCTGGCGGTTGACCTCCTCCCAGCTGCCCTGCCCCACGTCGCCGATGTAGAGCGCGCCCTCGTCGGCGTCGAAGCTGAACTGCCATGGGTTGCGCAGCCCGTATGCCCAGATCTCGGGAAGGCCGCCGCCGGGCCGGACGCCGGCGGGCGCGAAGGGGTTATCGCGCGGGATGGCGTACGCACGGCCGTCGTTCGGCGGGCCGTCCACGTCCAGGCGCAGGACCTTGCCCAGCAGGACGCTGGTGTTCTGGGCGTTGCCGAACGGGTCGCCGCCCGAGCCGCCGTCCCCCAGCCCGATGTACAGGTAGCCGTCCGGTCCGAAGGCCAGCTGGCCCCCGTTGTGGTTGGCGAACGGCTGCGCCACCTGCAGCAGGATCCGCTCGCTGTCCGGGTCGGCGGTGCGACGATCCCTCGCGGCGCGAAGCTCCGAGACCACGCTCCCACCGTCGGTGGCGCGGCTGTAGTGCACGAAGAGCCGGCCGTTGCGCTCGTGGTCGGGGTGGAATGCGATCCCCAGCAGGCCACGCTCGCCGCCGGCCAGCACTCTGCCGCGCAGGTCGACGAACGGCTCGGGGCGCAGGGTGCCGTCACGCTCAATGACGCGGACACTACCGGCCCGCTCCAGGACGTACAGCCGCCCCGACCCGTCGCCGGCTGCCGCGATCCCGACCGGGAAGTCCAGGCCGGTCACCACTGTCTCGAGCGCCAGCGCATCCGGGCCGGTGGGCAGCGGCGGGTTGGTTGAGCCGCGCAGGGTCGGGGACGGGGTCGCCGCCCCGCTGGGGTCCGTCGTGGCCGCAGGCAGCGAGCCGCCGGGGGAAGCCCCGTTGGATCCCGTCGGCTGGCCGGGTGACGGCGTCGCGCATGCAGCCAGCAGGAGGCCGGCCGCGGCGGCGGTGATCATCAGCGGCACGGCACGACCGCGCAGGGTGGGCATCGGGTCGAGCCTAGCCGGAAATCGCAGGTTTCGCCGCGAGCCCCTCGCCGGGCGACGGAAGCCTGATCGGCGAGCCCATCGGACTCGCCGATCGGGTAGGGTTGCGGCTGGACCGATGACGACCAGCCGTTCGAGGACGCGGCCGCATGCCGCCGCGCGACGCACCGCACGACCGCCCGAGTCGTCGGTCCCTGCCCCGCGCCCGACGGAGCCCGGACCGAGCGAGGTGGGCACGCGCCGGACGGTCGTCATCGAGCGCATCGCGCCGCAGCTGGACGGCGGCCGCTTCCCGATCAAGCGGGTGGTGGGCGACGAGCTGCAGGTGACCGCCGACATCTTCGCCGACGGCCACGACCTGCTGGATGCGTCACTCCTGCTGCGAGTCGAGGGCGCGTCCGCGTGGGAGGAGGCCCCCATGCGGCCGGTCGACAACGACCGCTGGTCGGGGCGCCTCGCCCTGCGGCGCAACGCGCGGCACCGCTACGCGGTCGAGGCCTGGCGCGATCGTTTCGGATCGCTCCACGCGGCCCTCGCCAAGAAGGTCGAGGCGGGCGTCCCGTACGCCACCGAGCTGGCGGAGGGGCGCGAGCTGCTCGAGGCGGCACTGGGACGCGCGAGCTCCGCGCCGGGCAGGACCGCGGCGGCCGATGCGACGCTGCTGGCCGGCGCGCTGGCTGGACTTCGCCGATCGCGGAGCGAGGCGGGCAGGGCGGCCATCCTCCTGGCGGAGCCGCTGCTCGAGGCCGCGCGGCGCCACCCGGACCGCAGCGCCGCGACGCGCTCCGACGAGCTGCCGCTCATGGTCGACCGCGAGCGGGCCCGCTTCGGGGCGTGGTACGAGCTCTTCCCGCGGTCGCAGTCGCGCGACCCGCGCAAGCCGCGGGCCACGACCCTGGACGAGGCCACCTGGCGCCTGCCGGAGATCGCGCGCCTCGGCTTCGACGTGGTCTACATGCCGCCGATCCACCCCATCGGCCACACCAACCGCAAGGGGCGCAACAACAGCCTGGACGCGAAGCGCGGCGACGTGGGCAGCCCGTACGCCATCGGCTCGGCAGATGGCGGCCACGACGCGGTGGCGCGGGAGCTCGGCGGACTCGACGCCTTCCTGCGCTTCCGGGAGGAGGTCGAGCGCCACGGCATGGAGGTCGCGCTGGACATCGCCATCCAGGCCTCGCCCGACCACCCGTGGGTCAAAGAACATCCCGAGTGGTTCCGCCACGCGCCGGACGGCACCATCAAGTACGCGGAGAACCCGCCGAAGAAATACCAGGACATTTACCCCATCGAGTTCGGCAACGACGATCCCGAGGCCCGCGCCGCCCTGTGGCGCGCCTGGCGCGACGTGTTCATGACATGGGTCGAGCGCGGCGTGAAGGTCTTCCGGGTGGACAACCCGCACACCAAGCCGATCCCCTTCTGGGAGTGGCTGATCAGCGAGGTGCAGCGCGACCACCCCGACGTCGTCTTCCTGTCCGAGGCCTTCACCCGCCCGAAGATGATGCAGCGGCTGGCGAAGGTGGGCTTCACCCAGAGTTACACCTACTTCACCTGGCGCGAGACCCGCGACGAGCTGCGCGACTACTTCACCGAGCTGACGCTGTCCGAAATGCGCGAATACTTCCGCGGCAACCTCTTCACCAACACGCCGGACATCAATCCCCATCACACCGACCACGGACGGCCCGCCTTCGTGATCCGCAGCGTCCTGGCCGCGACCCTGTCGTCCAGCTACGGCGTCTACTCCGGCTGGGAGCTGTGCGAGTACGCGCGGCTGGACGACCGGGAGGAGTACCTGGACAGCGAGAAGTACGAGGTGCGTGCGCGAGACTGGGATGCCCCGGGCAACATCAAGGACCTGCTCGGCGACCTCAACCGGCTGCGGCGCGAGTGGCGCGCGCTGCAGCACTACGACAACCTCCGGTTCGAGGCGGTGACCGCCGGCCGCACGCTCTTCTACCGCAAGGCCCTGCCCCATGGCGACCCGGATCCGCTGACAGGCTTCCCCCACCGATGGCGCGAGCCGGTCTACGTGGCGGTCAACTGCGACCCGGTCACCCCGGAGCGGGCCTTCCTGCATCCCGACCTGCCGGCGGTGGGCATCGGCTGGGACGAGCCGTACCAGGTCATCGACCTGGTCAGCGGCGAGCGACGGACCGAGCGCGGCGCGGACATCGCCGTCGACCTGGATCCGGCGGGGACGCCCTTCACGATCTTCACGATCGGGCCGCTGGACCGATGAGCCGCTCGACCTGGGACGGCGACGATGCCGCCGCGGACCGTGCGGCTGCGGGTACCCTCTAGCGCGTGACCCAGATCGACCGGCGGCGGCTCGCCGCCGAGGCCGCCGAAGAGGTGGCCGCCGACGTGAAGCGGGCCGCGGAGGCCGAGGGACTGGCGGCGCGCCGCCGGTCCGTGAAGCGACGTGCCCTGGACGACGATCCGCTCTGGTACAAGGACGCGATCATCTACCAGCTGCACGTCAAGGCCTTTGCCGATTCGAGCGGCGACGGGATCGGGGACTTCGCCGGCCTGACCAGGAAGCTGGACTACATCGCCGGGCTGGGGGTGACCGCCATCTGGCTGCTTCCCTTCTATCCCTCGCCGCTGCGCGACGACGGCTACGACATCGCCGATTACACCAACGTGCACCCCGACTACGGCACCCGCCGAGACTTCCGCACGTTCGTGCGGGAGGCCCATCGCCGTGGGCTGCGGGTGATCACCGAGCTGGTCGTGAACCACACCAGTGACCAGCACCCCTGGTTCGTCGAGTCGCGCTCGTCGCGCTCCAACCCGAAGCGCGACTGGTACGTGTGGTCGGACGACGATCATCGGTACGAGGGGGTCCGGATCATCTTCACCGATACCGAGACCTCAAACTGGGCGTGGGACCAGGGATCGCAGCAGTACTACTGGCATCGGTTCTTCAGCCACCAGCCGGACCTCAACTACGACAACCTGCAGGTCGTGCGGGCCGTCATCCGGGTGATGCGCTTCTGGCTGGACATGGGCGTCGACGGGCTGCGCCTGGACGCGGTGCCGTACCTGGTCGAGCGCGAGGGGACCAGCTGCGAGAACCTGCCCGAGACCCACGGGGTGCTGAAGAAGCTGCGTGCCGCGCTCGACCTGCGCAATCCCGGTCGCATGCTGCTGGCCGAGGCCAACCAGTGGCCGGAGGACGTGCGGCCGTACTTCGGCGACGGCGACGAGTGCCACATGGCCTTCCATTTCCCGCTCATGCCGCGCATCTGGATCGCGCTGCGCAAGGAGGACCGCACCCCGATCGTGCAGATCATGGAGAGCACGCCGTCGATCCCCGACGACGCGCAGTGGGCTCTCTTCCTGCGCAACCACGACGAGCTGACGCTCGAGATGGTCACCGACGAGGAGCGCGACTACATGTGGAGCGAGTACGCCGCCGACCGCCGCGCACGCATCAACCTGGGGATCCGTCGCCGCCTGGCGCCGCTGGTGGACAACAGCCGCCGGCGGATCGAGCTGCTGAACTCGCTGCTGCTGTCCATGCCCGGCACGCCGGTGATCTACTACGGCGACGAGATCGGGATGGGAGACAACGTGTACCTGGGCGACCGCAACGGTGTCCGCACTCCGATGCAGTGGACCGGCGACCGCAACGCCGGCTTCTCCGGTGCCGATGCCGCGGCGCTCTACTCGCCGGTGATCGTGGACCCGGTGTACGGCTACCAGTCGGTGAACGTCGAGGCCCAGGAGCGGATCCCCGGTTCGCTCCTGCACTGGATGCGCCGCATCATCCGCGTCCGTCGCCAGTACCCGGTCTTCGGCCGCGGATCGCTGGTGTTCCTGCACCCGGAGAACCAGCACGTGCTCGCCTACCTCCGCGAGCACGAAGGCGTCACGGTGCTGTGCGTCGTGAACCTGTCCCGCTTCGCCCAGTACGTGGAGCTCGACCTGTCACGCTTCGCCGGACGCGTGCCGGTCGAGATGGTCGGCCGCGTCCGGTTCCCGAGCATCGGTCAGCTGCCGTACCTGCTGACCTTCGCTCCGCACGGCTGGTACTGGTTCGAGCTGACCGATGGGACCGATGGCGCCGGCTGACGCGGCGCTCGCCGAGCGCGCCGCGGCCTTCGACGCCGCCTGGCTCGCCGGCCGGCGCTGGTTCCGCTCAAAGTCGAGGCCGCTGGCCTCGACGACGGTCGAGGATGCCGTGACCCTGGACCCATCATCCAGCGTGCTCCTCGTCGTTCGCGCCAACTTCGCCGACGGCGGATCCGAGCGCTACCTGGTGCCTGCCGTGGCCGACCCTGCCGGCACCCTGCGCGAGCCAGCCGACGGGGATGGGACCTGGGCCGCCATCGCATCCGGCATCGCGCGCGCGTCCATGGTTGAGGGCAGCGCAGGCCGGTTCGCGTTCGAGCCGGAGGCCGCGCTGGCGGAGCTGCTCGGTGCCGGCCCGGCGGAGGCCGCGTCGCTCCCCGAGCGCCGGCTCGAGGCGGAGCAGTCGAACACCTCGGTACGGCTCGGCGATCGGCTCATCCTGAAGGTCTATCGCCTGCTGGAGCCGGGTACCAACCCGGAGGTGGAGATGAGCGCCTTCCTGACCGATGCCGGGTTCCGCTGGACGCCGCGCCTGGCCGGCAGCGGGACCTGGCGGCCGGCCGGGGGCGTCCCGGCGAGCGCCGTCATGCTCCAGGAGCTGGTCCCGGCGCGCGGCGACGGATGGAGCTGGATCCTCGGCCGCCTGACGAATCCGCCGCAGGGTCCGCTCGAGGCGCTGGCGGGTGCTGCCCAGATCGGCGGCATCACCGCCGAGATGCACGCCGCGCTCGCCTCGCGCCCCGGCGTCGATGGCTTCCCGGTCGAGGCGGCGCCGCTTCCTCGGCTGCGGGAGTGGCGCGCCGGCGCCGAGCGGCAGCTCGACGGAGCGCTGGCCGCCCTGAGCGGCCATGACCGCGAGCGCCTGCGGGCGGTGGCGCCGCGCATCATGGCGCGCCTGCAGGCCATCGAGGATGCCCGGGATGCGATGCAGTGCCGCATCCACGGCGACTACCACCTTGGCCAGCTGCTGCGCACCGAGGCGGGCTTCATGGTGATCGATTTCGAGGGTGAGCCGGCGCGGCCGCTCGCCGAGCGGCGCCTGCCCGCGTCACCGCTGCGGGACGTGGCCGGCATGCTGCGCTCGTTCGACTACGCGGTCCGCACCGCCGAGCGGGAAGGCCCCGACGGCTTCGCCCACGACCAGTGGCTGGAGGACGCCCGCTCGGCATTCCTGGCCGCGTACGGCGGGGCTGATGCCCTCGACCCGGATCTGCTCGCCGCATTCGAGGCCGAGAAGGCCTGCTACGAGGTGCGCTACGAGGCCAACAACCGGCCGGCCTGGACGTGGCTGCCGCTCGAGGCGCTGGAGCGCCTGGCCGCATGACGATCCGGGTCTGGCGCGGTTCGCCCTACCCGCTGGGCGCCACCTGGGACGGCGCCGGGGTCAACTTCGCCATCTTCAGCGAGAACGCCCAGGCGGTCGACCTGTGCCTCTTCGACGCCGATGGCGGCGAGCAGCGCGTGCGGATGCACGAGCAGACGGACCTGGTCTGGCACTGCTACCTCCCCGACATCCGGCCCGGCCAGCGCTACGGCTACCGGGTGCACGGCCCCTACCAGCCGCAGCACGGGCATCGGTTCAACCCCAACAAGCTGCTGATCGACCCGTACGCCAAGCGCATCGACGGCGGCATCGACTGGAGCGACCGGCTGTTCGG
>DASUSP010000181.1:0-2048 GCA_036375035.1 Candidatus Limnocylindria bacterium | reverse complement strand
ATGGAGATCCCGTACACTCCGGAGGAGCTGGCTGCGCATACCGTGGAGATGCTCCGCCGGGACGGCCTCCGCGAGGACGTCTACATCCGGCCTCTCGTCTACAAGTCAAGCGAAACCATCGGCGTCCGGCTCCACAACCTGGACGCCGATGTCGTCATCTTCGGCATCCCGTTCGGCCAGTACATCGACACCGAGGGCGGCATTCGGGCCATGGTCTCCACCTGGCGCAGGACCGATGACAACGCCATCCCGGCCCGCGGCAAGATCACCGGCGCGTACGTCAATGGTGCCCTCGCCAAGAGCGAGGCCCAGCTGAACGGCTTCGACGAGGCGATCGTGCTGACCCAGGACGGCCACGTCAGCGAGGGCAGCGCCGAGAACCTGTTCATCGTCAAGAACCGGAAGCTGATCACGCCGCCGGTCACCGACAACATCCTGGAGGGGATCACCCGTCGCAGGATGATGCAGATGGCACGCGAACGGCTGGAGGTGGCCAGCGAGGAGCGGTCCATCGACCGCACCGAGCTGTACATCGCCGACGAGGTATTCCTGTGCGGAACCGGAGCCCAGATCTCCCCGGTGGTCGAGATCGACCGTCGCAAGATCGGCACCGGCCGACCGGGACCGATCACCCGCCAGCTGCACGACATCTACTTCGGCGCGGTTCGCGGGCGCGAGGAAGCCTACCGAGACTGGCTGACCCCGGTCTACTGATCGGGGAGCCATTCGGCGGCCGCGGATCTCCGGCGGCCGCCGCGTCTTGGACGAGGGCACATGTCCGAGCCGCGTGACGATGACCGGCACCAGTGGCTGCAGCGGTCCCTGGAGATGCTGCCCGGCATCATCAGCTGGGCGATCATCATCGGGCCGATCTGGCTCAGCTTCAGCTACCCGTGGCTGGTGGCCTACTTCGTCCTGAGCTTCGACTTCTACTGGTTGACCCGCGCGCTTTGGATGGCGGGTTCGGTGATCGTGGCCTACCGCCGCATTCGCCGCGTGCTGGCCGCGGACTGGGGCGCGCGACTTTCGTCGCTCGACGACCTGCCCGGCCGGCGCGCGGAGCTCCTGCGACGGCTGGGTGAGGAAGGGCGAACGGAGGGGGCGCTGGGCTTCGCGGCCGGAGCCGGCGCGCCCGCTCGCGGAGAGAGGCGCGTCCTGGAGGACGACCTGCGTGCGATCGAGGCGGCGAGCGTGGTCGACGAGCCGCTGCCGGACTGGCGCGACTACGTGCACCTGGCGCTGATCCCCACCTACACGGAGTCGCTGGAGAAGCTGCGCGCCACGGTGAGCGCGCTGGCGGATGCCGAGTGGCCGCGGGAGCGGAAGATCTGCGCCATCATCACCCGCGAGACCGACCACGACGGTCGGGGCAACGTCGCCGCCCTGCGCGAGGAGTTCGGCGATGCGTTCGCGCAGTTCATCCACATCCTTGACCCGCTGGAACCGGGAATCGTGGTGGGGAAGAGCAGCGCCATGGCCTGGGGCGGCCGCTACCTGTACCGCATGCTGGTCCGGAAGCAGGGGATGGATCCGCGCCGCATCCTGGTCACCGACCTGGACGCCGACTATCGCGTTCACCCTCAGTACTTCACCTACCTGGCCTGGACGCACGTCACCGACCCCAACCGCGAGACGCAGCTCTACCAGCCGATCCCGTACTTCCACAACAACCTGTGGGAAGCGCCCGCGCTGCAGCGCCTCTTCGCTGCGGTCCTGACCCAGCTGCAGATGTGGCGAAGCGTCCTGCCGGAGAAGCTGCAGAGCTTCGGCAGCTACAGCACCACGCTGCACATGGTCCACGACGTCGGCTACTGGGCCACCGACGCGATCCCCGAGGACAGCCGCTTCTACTGGAAGAGCTACTTCCGCTACGGGGACCGCTTCCGTGCGGTGCCGCTCTTCATCCCCATCTACGGCGACGCGGTGCGGGCTCGGACCTACTGGCGCTCGATGGCGACTCAGTACCTGCAGGCGCGGCGCTGGGCGTGGGGCGTGACCGACATCCCGTACGTGGTGCAGAACGTGATCCGCCACACCGAGATCCCGCT
>DASUSP010000180.1:0-10031 GCA_036375035.1 Candidatus Limnocylindria bacterium | reverse complement strand
CTTCCGACGCCGACACGATCGAGAACCTGCTGCGCGAGGAGCGCACCTTCCCGCCGTCATCGGAGTTCGTGGCCAACGCCATCCTGAACGACACCGCCGTCTACGAGCGCGCCGCCAGCGAGGAGGGCTTCCGCGCCTTCTGGGCCGAGGAGTCGAAGCGCCTGGGCTGGATGGAGCCCTGGACGGAGCTGCTGGACTGGCAGCCTCCCTACGCGAAGTGGTTCGTCGGCGGCAAGCTGAACGTCAGCGTCAACTGCCTGGACCGCCATGTCAACGCCGGCCTGGGAGACCGGGTGGCCTACTACTGGGAGGGCGAGCCGGGCGACACCCGGACAGTCACCTACGCCGAGCTGCTCGATGAGACGTGCCGCATGGCCAACGCCCTCCGCGAGCTGGGCGTGCGCAAGGGCGACCGGGTCGCCATCTACATGCCGATGATCCCCGAGCTGCCGGTGGCCATGCTGGCCTGCGCCCGCATCGGTGCACCCCACTCGGTCGTCTTCGGCGGCTTCAGCGCCGATGCCCTGGCGGGGCGCATCGAGGACGCGGAGTGCACCGTGGTCATCACCGCCGACGGCGGCTATCGCAAGGGCGCCAGGGTGCCGCTCAAGCGCAACGCCGACGAGGCGATCGCGCGCACCACGTCGGTCCGCCACTGCGTCGTGGTGAAGCGCACCGGAGAGGACGTGCACTGGTACCCCGAGCGCGACCGCTGGTGGCACGAGCTGGTCGCCGAGCAGCCGGCCACCGCGGAGCCCGAGCCGATGGACTCCGAGGACCTGCTCTACCTGCTCTACACCTCGGGCACCACCGCCAGGCCGAAGGGGATCATGCACACCACCGCCGGTTATCTGTGCGGGGTGGCCACCACCCATCGGTACATCTTCGACATCAAGCCCGAGACCGATGTGTACTGGTGCATGGCCGACATCGGCTGGGTGACCGGCCACTCGTACATCGTCTACGGGCCGCTGGCCAACGCCAGCACCGGGATCATCTACGAGGGGGCCATCGACTTCCCGGACAAGGACCGATGGGCGCAGATCGCGGCGAAGTATCGCGCCACGATCCTGTACACCGCCCCCACCGCCATCCGCGCCCTGATGAAGTACGGCCACGACGAGTTCGCGCGCGACGACCTGTCATCGCTGCGGCTGCTGGGCAGCGTCGGCGAGCCGATCAACCCCGAGGCGTGGGCGTGGTACTGGAAGTACATCGGTGGCGAGCGCTGCCCGGTTGTCGACACCTGGTGGCAGACCGAGACCGGCATGATCATGATCACCCCGCTGCCGGGGATCACCACCTTGAAGCCCGGATCAGCCACCTTTCCCTTCCCGGGGGTGAGCGCCGACGTGGTCGACGAGGCCGGCAACTCCGTCCCGCTGGGACGCGGCGGCTACCTGGTCCTCGATCGCCCCTGGCCGGCCATGCTGCGTGGCATCTACGGCGACCCGGAGCGCTACGAGGCCACGTACTGGAGCCGCTACCCGGGCCACTACTTCCCCGGGGATGGCTGCAAGCGCGACGAGGAGGGCTACTACTGGCTCCTGGGTCGGGTGGACGACGTCATGAACGTCTCGGGCCACCGCATCTCGACCACCGAGGTCGAGTCGGCGCTCGTCTCGCACGCCGCGGTGGCCGAGGCGGCCGTGGTGGGGCGCAGCGACCCCATGACGGGGCAGGGCATCTTCGCCTACGTCATCCTGCGCGCCGGCCACGAGGCGTCGGACCAGCTCGCCGCCGACCTCCGCGAGCACGTCGCCGAGATGATCGGCAAGTTCGCGCGGCCCAAGTCGGTCATGTTCACCCCGGACCTGCCCAAGACGCGCTCCGGGAAGATCATGCGGCGCCTGCTGCGCGACATCGCCGAGCAGCGGGACCTGGGCGATACCACCACCCTGGCCGACGCCACGGTGGTGAGCACCATCCGCGACCAGTCCGGCAGCGGCGAGGAGTAGGGCTCCGTAGGTTGGTCGCTTGCTCGGCGGGAGTAGAGTCTTGCTCACAACGGAGGGTGGCCCGATGGCTCGGCGGTCGTTCCTGGCGTCCCTGCTCGCCGCGTTCCTGCTTCTTGGAGTCCTCGTCGGCCCGGCGGCCGCGGAGACGCCGCCCTACCCGGCCAGCATGGCGGCTGTCGGCGACTCCATCACGCAGGCCGCCAGCACCGGTGGCTCTCTCGGGGCCGACTACCCCGAGAACTCGTGGGCCACGGGCACGAATGCCACCGTCAACAGCCACTACCAGCGCCTGCTGGCACTGAACCCGGCGATCTCCGGCGCCGCGTACAACCTCTCGGTCAGCGGCGCGAAGATGGCCGACCTGCAGGGCCAGATGCAGCAGGCGGTCGCGCTGCAGCCGGACTACCTGACCGTTCTCATCGGCGGCAACGACATCTGCACCGACACCGAGGCGCAGATGACCTCGGTGGCCGATTTCCGCGCCCAGTTCCAGGCGGCCATGGCGACGATCAGCGCCGGCTCCGGGGACACGAACGTGTACGTGGTGAGCATTCCGCGCGTCCTGGGGCTATGGGAGCTGTTCCGCAACAACTGGTGGGCGCGGTTCATCTGGAGCGTCGGCGACATCTGCCAGTCGCTGCTGGCCAACCCGACCTCGACCCAGACCGCGGACGTGGAGCGCCGCGCCCGGGTGGCACAGCGCAACATCGACTTCAACCAGGTCCTGTTCGAGGTCTGCAGCGCCGCGCCCCGCTGTCTGTGGGACGGCTGGGCGGCGTACGGCACCGAGTTCACCACCAGCGACGTGTCGGGCGACTACTTCCACCCCTCCATCGCCGGCCAGGCGAAGCTGGCATCGGTCTCGTGGGCGATCGGCTATTGGAGCGCGCCACCGCCTCCGCCTCCACCGCCCAACCAGCCGCCGACGGCCGCATTCGCGTTCAGCTGCACCGACCTGTCCTGCACCTTCGACGGATCCGCCTCGACCGATGCCGACGGAACCATCGTGTCCTACGCCTGGGACTTCGACGGAGATGGGACGGCATCCGGACCAGCGAGCGCCCACACCTTCTCCACGGCGGGAACCTGGGACGTGACCCTCAGCGTCACCGATGACGACGGCGCCCCAGCGTCTGTGACCCATCCGGTAACCGTCACGGCTCCAGCTCCGGCCGGCACGGTGAGCCTGGCATCGCTGACGGCCGGCTCCTCCGCGCGGCGGGGCGGTTGGACGGCGACCGTCAGCCTCACGGCGGTCGACGGCAACGGCCAGCCGGTCTCGGGCGCATCGGTCAGCGGAGAGTGGTCGACCGGCGCCGGCGGTGGCTGCACGACCCAGGGCAGCGCAGGCTCATGCTCCTTCCAGCTGAACGTCGGCAAGAAGGTGACCAGCGTCACGTGGACCATCAGCACCATCTCCCACGCGACGCTGACGTACGAGGCGACGGCGCTCACCTCCGCCACAGCCACCCGACCGTAGCCGGAACGAACTGCGGCCTAACCGCGTCCAGCCGGCATGAGAGCAACCGCAGCGCTTGTCCTCGTCCTGCTGCTGGCCGGATGCGCCCGGTTCGCGCCCGGGGCGGACGGCAGCCCCACGCCCGAACCCAGCCAGGGAGCACCCGACCTTTCGGGGGCGTGGCTGCTGATCAGCGGTGTCGGTCCGGAAGGCCGCTTCGAGTGGCCGGACACCTACCGGATCACCATCCGCTTCGACGGCAGCGAGGTCGGTGGGCAGGCCTGCAACCTCTACGGAGGCCAGTTCCAGCTCGGCGATGATGGCGCCATCAGCATCTCGCAGATGAGCATGACCGAGATGGCCTGCGAGGAACCGATGATGCTGGCCGAGGCCGCCTACCACGCAGCGCTCATGGCCGTCACGCGGGTCACGCGCGTCGGTGACGAGCTGACCCTGAGCGGCGGCGGCGCGGAGCTGGTCTACGAGCTGTTGCCGCCGGTCCCCGACGCGGCGCTGCAGGACACGGAGTGGGCGCTGGAGTCGCTGATCCAGGGGGAGGCGGTTTCATCGGTCCAGGGTGAGCCGTGGCTGAAGCTCAACGCCGACGGGACGCTGAGCGGCTCCACCGGCTGCCGCGAGTTCGATGGCGAGTACGCCGTCGTGGGCGACCAGGTGGTGACGACCACGCTGCGCACGACGGACCAGGCCTGCACCGCCGACCTGGCGGACCAGGACGGCTTCGTGCTGGAGGTTGTCGGTGACGGGTTCACGGTGGCCATCGACGGCGACCGCCTGACGCTCGGCAAGCCGGACGGCAGCGGCCTCGACTACCGGGCCACGAGCGGCTGACCCCTGGCGCGGTTGGCTCGATTTGCTAGGATGCGCAGCGTCCACCGCAGCCAGCACCGGAGCAGCCAGGCCCGTGACCCGCGACCGCACCCGCCGCACCATCTTCGCCTCGGTGATGACCGTCCTGTGGCTCGGCTACATGGTGGTCGGGCTGGCGCTGATCGATCACTACCTGCCCACCGTCGGCGGGGAGGGGCCTGAGGGCTTCGCCGCCTTCATCGGGCTGATCTGGGGATTGGTCGTGTGTGGCGCCATCATGTGGGCCGCCTCCGAGTGACCGATGGCGCCCGCCGAGCGGGCGCGCCCCCCGATGCACGACGCCGCACGCTCCCTCGCCGAGCTCGACCTTGCCCTGCGCCGTCCGACCATGGACGACGCCCATGGCCTCTTCCGGCTGCAGGCCGATATCGATCGGCATGACTTCGGCGCCATCGACATGAGCCTGGACGACATCCGTGACGAGCTCCGCGAGGTCCCGCTGGAGACCGATGCCTGGCTGGCCGTGTCGGCCGCCGCATCCGGCGGCGACCCGGTCGGCTACGCGATGCTCCAGCCCCGGACCGGCGGCCGCATGCGCGGGCACCTGGCCGTGCATCCCGCGCGCCGCGGCGCGGGGATCGGCACCGCGCTGGCCGGCCTGCTGGAGGGTCGGGCGCGTGAGCGCATCGGCGAGGTGGAGGACCGCGACGCGGAGGTCACGCTGGAGGGCTGGATCAATGCCGACTCGGCGGCCGACGCCGAGTGGGCCCGCGGCCTGGGATACGAGTGGACGCGCCGCTTCCAGCGCATGCGGATCGACATGTCCGAGCCGCCACCTGCGCCGGAGTGGCCCGAAGGCATCACGGTCCGCACCTTTCGCCTCGGCGACGACGACCGCGCCATGTTCGAAGCCCAAGAGGCGGCGTTCGCCGACCACTGGGGGCACGTGCCAGCGTCCTTCGACCAGTGGCTGAAGCGCACCCGGCGCCACGACTTCGACCCGGAGCTGTGGCTCATGGCCTTCGACGGCAACCGGGTGGTTGCCACCTCCACCAACTCGGTGATCCCCGAGAACCTTGGCTGGATCAGCGGCCTGGGCGTGGTCCCATCCCACCGGCGGCGCGGTCTCGCCCGCGCCATCCTGCTCCAGGCCTTCAACGACTTCTGGCGGCGAGGCCAGCGCTCGGTGGCGCTGGGCGTGGACGCTGACAGCCTCACCGGTGCCACGCGGCTGTACGAGGCGGCTGGCATGCGCGTCGTTGAATCGCACGACCAGGTCAGGAAGGAACTGCGTCCCGGTTGGCCCGCCTCTTGAAGTTCGGCACGGTTTGTGCCATGGCTGAGGCGTGACGCTAGTGTGATGTCACGCAACAGCAAGGATTGGGAGGTCCCATGGGCATCATTTCATGGCTTGTGGTGGGGGCAATCGCCGGGTGGATCGCCGGCATGATCGTGCCGGGCGACGAGGGTTACGGCGTGATCGGGACGATCATCGCCGGCATCGTCGGCGCGCTGGTGGGCGGGTTCGTGCTCGGGATCATCACCGGCGGTGACGACTGGATCACCGGGATCAACATCCCGACCCTGATCGCCGCCATTGTCGGTGCGGTGATCGTGGTCTTCGCCTGGAAGTCGCTGGCGGGCCGGCGCACCGCGTAAGCCGCCCCTCGTGCACGACCTGGGGCCCCCGCCAGTCACGGCGGGGGCCTCTTATTCGTCTGGGTTATGGATCGGCGAAGGATCGGACCGTTATCTGACGCATACGCTCCACGAATACGCGGGCGCTACTCGACGTCCCCGGAGTAGTGGGCAGCTCTTGGCGGGTGCTCGCGGTCCGTGCCGGGCCGCAGCAGCCGCTCGTAGAGGCCCGGCCTCCGATCCCCGATGGTGTCCCACTCGTGCTCACCGGGCCGCCGCCGGACGTGCGTGACGCGCGCCGCCGACGGGTCGATATCGCCGACGAGCAGCTCCTCCGCGTCGCCCGCCCTGGCCAGCACCTGGCCGTCGTAGTCGACCAGGAGGGATCGGCCCATGAACGTCGTGCCGCGCTCGACGCCCACCCGGTCGGCGGCGAGCAGGTAGCAGTGGTTCTCCGCGGCGCGCGCCGGGGCGAACAGCTCGGGATGGAACTCGACGCCGACCGGCCAGTTGGTGGGCAGCGCGATCAGGTCGGCGCCCTCCAGCGCGCAGATGCGCGCCGCCTCGGGGAAGCGCAGGTCGTAGCAGATCAGGATCCCGAAGCGCAGCCCGTCGAGCTCGATCACCGGCGGCGCATCGGGCCCGGGCGTGGCGTATCGGTCCACACCCAGGAAGGGCAGGTGCATCTTGCGGTAGCGGTAGCGGCGGCCGTCTGCCAGGAGCACCAGCGCCGTGTTGAAGATCTCGTCGCCGTCCGGCTCCAGCGTGCCGCACACGATCGTCATGCGGTGCTTCTCGGCCAGGCCGTGGAGCGCCCGCTCGGCGATGGCCTCCGCCTTGCGCGCCACCGGCAGCGCTTCGGACAGGGAGGCGAAGGCGTAGCCGGTGACGGCGGCTTCCGGCAGCACCGTGAAGGTGGCGCCCGCCGACGCCGCGTCGTCCACGGCACGCCCGATGAGGTCGAGGTTGCCCTCGACCTCACCCAGCTTGGGATCGATCTGACATGCGGCGACCTTGATAGTCACCTGCGCATGTTACGCGCCGCCGTCGAAGGCGCGGCTGCCGTCAGCTGCCAGGGCTGATCTGCGTGGGCTTGCTGATCGTGATCGAATCGAGCACCGACGCCAGCTCGGCCTGATCAGACGCGGAGGTGCCTGGGAATGAGGCTGCGTCGATGATCAGGAGCGGGCCGGCGACATCGATGGCCCACACGAGGTCCCGCTGTCCCGGGCCCTGGTGGTACCGGCCGTTCCAGCTCTGGAACTTCCCCTCATCGCAGTCGGCGAAGTCGATGTCGCCGGGCACGGTCAGCTCGATCGCCGTGCCCGGATAGACTTCCTGCCAGCCGGGCCCGTCCGCGGATCGATCGACCGGCGCCGACGCGTTTCGCATCGGCTGAGCCGCCAAGGCCCTCATGAGCGGGTACTGCGGCGCGCCCCAGCCGATGGTCGGGTCGGTCGCTGCTGGTCGAAGGCGTCATGATCACCCTGCTGTGCGCATATCACGAGCTCTGGCTCCACGTCTCTGCCTCGGAGGGGCCTATTGGTGAGGCCCGATTGCCCTGTCTGAGTCGCTGGGACGGTTCCCCAATCGATCTTCGACGGCCGCGCAAGCCGGATGCGATCATGGACCGATGGAGACCTGGACCGCGATCAACACCCTCCGCGTGGTGCGGCGCTTCGCCAACCGGCCGCTGGAGGCGCAGCACATCGAGCGCATCTTGAACGCCGGGCGGCGGGCGGGAAGCTCGAAGAACCAGCAGCGCTGGGCGTTCGTGGTGGCGCGTGACCGCGAGCACCTCCGCGAGCTGTCCAAGGTTGGCGAGTTCGCGAGCCACCTTGCCGGAGCGGCGGCGGGCGTAGCGCTGGTGACTCCCGAGGCGACCAGCCACGAACGCGACTCGATCATGTGGGACTGCGGCCGCGCGGCGCAGAACATGGTGCTGGCCGCCTGGGGGCTGGGCATCGGCAGCGTGCCGGCCACCGTCTACGACCACGCGCTGGCGGCCCGGCTGTTGGGATTGCCGCCGGACCGACGCTGCGACTTCCTGCTCTCGTTCGGCTATCCCGAAGATCCCTCGAAGCTCGCCGCGCCGAACAAGGCCGGCGGCAGGATCTCGCTCGAGGAGCTCGTTCACGAGGAGCGCTGGTAGGGGGGCGGCAACCCACATGTCGCTGCCGGCCCCCCCCGCCGCGCGAAGCGGTCAAGGGCACGCGCCCGCCCCCTGATGCTCGCCGTCAGGGCATCAGCATCCGCACCGTCGGAGCGATGATGTTGCTCTCCAGGAGCCACAGCGATCCCTGCTTATCGAACGTGATCGCGCCCGGCAGGGTCAGACCCGAGGCGACCGTGCTGCAGCTTCCGGCGCCCACGTCGCAGGCCTTGACAGTTCCACCCCCGGGGGAACCGGTGAGCGCGGCCAGCCAGCCGTTCCCGTCGTACTCGACGACGTACAGCAGGCCATCCGGCCCGAACGCGACGTCGATCACCGAGGTCAGGCCCTGCACGGCCAGCGTGCAGCTCGCCGACGGGCAGGTGACGTTGGTCGCTCCCGGCTCGATCCGCCACACGCGCGAGACCCCAACCGGTGCCGGTGCGCCGGTCAGCTCACCGACGTAGTAGGCACCATCGGGCCCGATGGCGACCGAGGTCGGCACCGGCTGCACGTAGCACGGCGTGTCATCGGGCAGGGAGAAGAGGACCATCCAGTCCGCGGGGTCTGCGGAGGCCGATCCATCGGACACTGGCGGGGTGAAGACCGCCACCAGGCTCACCTGGCCGTTCGTCCGAGCGGAGAGCAGCGTGTTGCCGGCAGCATCGGCCACCAATGCCTCGCCACCAGAGCGAGCAGCCACGTGGTACGGGTTCGACTGCGGTCCGGCGCTGAACTCCGGACTCTCCTCGCAGCGTGGGTCCTTCCAGCTCAGGCCCGCTGTGGCATCGGGATCGTTCGCAACCTCGAAGGCCGTGATGTCCGCGACCATCCGGGTGCGGCCCGGCGCAACCCGGAAGAGCGCAGCGCCGGTCGCCAGGTCGCCGCCACCGGTGGTAACGAAGTAGTTGCCGCTGCCAACGGCCACGATCCCATTGACGGTCGCCGGCGGGCCGACGGTTTCCGGCAGCGGAATCGACGCCACGGCGTGGACATCGCCCTCACGGATGAATTGGATCGTGTTGTTCTCGGTGACCAACACGCCGCCATTCGGCGCTGCGGCGATATCGAAGACAGCGGGGCTGAACGTGTAGGGCCCGTTGGCGCTCACCGCCATCGGCGCGGCCAACAGGGTCAGGGTGACGCCCATGGCCAGGGCCGCCGTCCGTCGGGCAGGCAGGAGTCTGGGTGGTGTCATGCGTCTCCTCCTCATCAGACTTGACTCTGCGGGCACGGCAGAGCGAGGACCGACACAGGTCAGGAGGGCTCAGGCGCGGTCGACGGAGCGAGGGCAACCATCGGCATTGTCGACCGGCGTCCGTCACGGCCGGTCCCGTTCCACCCTGTGTGGGCGAGCCGATCGCCCACGGCGGGGATGCGCGTCACGTCGCACCTCCACCTTTTCATGCTAGCCCGGGCGGTCAAATCGAGAGCTGTCACATTCCACGGGCCACCGTCCGCCCCTGCGCCCGGCAAGCTTCCCCCGTGGGCTCAGGGTCTCTGCCCGGCTACCGGGAGATCCGGATGGAGTCGACGACCTCGCGCAGCGCCAGGAGTGACTGGCGCGGGGGGTCTGTCGGGAAGTGGGCAAGCGAAACCATGACGAACGAACCGTCGATGTCGAATATCGTCAGCTCATTTACCTCCCCGATGCCGACGCCGTTGGTGCGCTCTGCCGTCGACCAGGTCAGCCGCTGGCAGCCCAGGCTGTCGGGAGCGGTGACCACGAATCTTTTCCCGGCCACGCCATCGATCGACACGTCCACGGCCGGCGTGGCTTCAAACCCATCGAGCGAGGATATGGCCGCCACGAGCTCCTCGAGGGAGTCCGGAGGCGGGTCTCGCAGGAGCTCGGAGCATGGCTGCTCGACGACGTTCTCCACCACGAGGAACCCGAGCACCGGAGCGAGGTTCCCCTCGCCCGCCGGACAGATGGCCTGCTCCAGCCCGGAATCCCAGCAAGGCGCGAATCCGGCCGGAACGTCGAAGACGATGC
>DASUSP010000179.1:0-5039 GCA_036375035.1 Candidatus Limnocylindria bacterium | reverse complement strand
TCAGCCGGCCGCCGCTGATCTCCTCGATGGTTGCCGCCTTCTTGGCCAGCACGGCCGGGTTGTGGAAGCTGGTGGCGGCGACCAGCGGACCGATCTCCACGCGTCGCGTGACGGCCGCCAGGGCGGCGAGCGTGGTCCACGCCTCCCACGGCGCGCGCGTCGGCCGGCCGTCGTCGCGGTAGAGCAGGTGGTCCCCCACCCAGACCGAGTCCAGCCCGATCTCCTCCGCCGCCCGCGCCATCGCCCTCTGCTGCTCCCAGGAGGCCACGTACTCGACCTCCGGCAGCTGGACCCCCACCTTCAACGGTCTGCTCATTGCCCGATTGTGCGCGTTTGCGGCTCCGTCGTTTGACGTACCCGGCGACGGGACCGATGTCAGATGGTCCGTCGTCCGGTGCCCGACACCATGCGCAGTGGTTACAGCATCCCCTGTCGAGGAGATATCGAGAGTGTTCATGTCCGTTCGCGTTCCCGTGCTGGCCACCATCCTGGCGGTCGGCTCCCTGCTCGCAGCCTGTGGGAGCGGCGGCCCCGCCCATTCGGAGGAACCATCGAGCGCCAGGTCGGCGTCGGCCGCGGCCAGCGCGGCCGAGTCGAGCCAGCCGTCGTTCGAGGTCACGCCGGGGACCGAGCTGAGCGCATGCCAGCTGGTCACTGCCGATGACATCGCCACCGTCCTGGGCGAGCTGACCGAGGACACCGTCGAGGTGGCGGACGGCGAGCTGAGCGAGACGCCCACCTCCCTGGACCCGTTCGGCACGACCTGCCGCTACAGCGGCGACTGGGGCGGCCTGGTGGTCAGTCTGACCCCGGCCGACGGCGCCAACCTGTACGACGCGGCGCGCGGCAGCTACGACGACGCATCGGACGTGGAGACGCCCGGCGCGGACAGCGCCTTCTGGTCGGAGGGCACGCACCGCGGCTTCTTCTGGAAGGGCGCCGTGAACGTGATGCTGCAGTTCACTCACCTGACGGTGGACGTGGACTGGGGCGATGCCACCACCGGCGTCGGGGCGGCGGCCATCGGCAAGCTGTAACCGGGCCGGACCTCGGCAGCAGGCGGGTCGCCCCTCAGGCGACCCGCCTCGTCTTCTTGCTGACGTAGTCGACCAAAACGTACTCGCCCAGCCGCTCCGGCTCGACGTAGAAGGCGCGGCCGCGGTTGATGCGGCTCATCAGGTCCACGAAGTCGGAGAGGTAGCGCGACCGCTCCAGCATGAAGGTGTTGATCACGATACCCTCGCGCGTCGCACGTCCGACCTCGCGCAGGGTGGACTGCATGGTCCGGATGGTCGGCGGGTAGGCGAACTCCACCTGCCCGTTGGCGATGTGGGCGGTCGGCTCGCCATCGGTGATGACCACGATCTCCTTGTTCCCGCCACTGCGGCGCCCGAGCAGCTGCCTGGCGATCATCAGCGCGTGCTGCAGGTTGGTCCCGTACTCGAACTCGTACGGCGACAGCGTGGCGATCGCCTCCGGCTTGATCTGGCGGGCGTAGTAGGCGAAGCCCACCACGTACAGCCGGTCGCGCGGGTAGCGGGTGTGGATCAGGGTGTGCAGCGCCATCGCCACCCGCTTCGCGGCGGTGGAGCAGCCGCGCAGCAGCATCGAGCGGCTCATGTCTAGGAGCAGGACGGTGGACGAGACGGTGGTCTCTTCGCCCCGGCGCACCTCGAAGTCCTCCGGCGCGAGGCGCAGCGGGGTGCCCGGCCCGCGGCGGGCCATGGCGTTGAAGAGGGTCCGGTTCAGGTCGACCGCGAAGGCGTCGCCGTGCTCGAAGGCCTTGGTCTCGTCGGTCGGCTCCCCGCCGCTCCCCGAGGTCGGCAGCGGGTGCCCGCCGAGCGACTCGCGTCGCAGCCGGCTGAAGATCTCGGTCAACGCCCGCATCCCCAGCTTCCGCGCCGCCCGCGGCGTAAGCTCCAGGCGTCCGCCGTCGCGCTCGAGGTACCCGGCCTCCTCCAGCGCCCTCGAGATCTCGCGCAGGCGATCGAGCTCGTCGGCGGCATCGTCTCCGCCCAGGTCGCGCAGCAGGGCGGGGTCGAGCCGGTCGAGCGCATCCGGGTCCCGAACGCCGAGCAGCTGCTCCTCCAGCTCGTCGTACTGCTGCTGGCGGTCGATGGCGGCCAGCGCGTCCACCAGGCCCATCGGCTCGTCTCCCGAAAACGGGTACGGCTCGCCGAACGACAGCTCGGGCCGCAGCGACTGGAGGTTTCCTGCCAGGCGCGCCATGTCCCAGCGCAGCCGGTCGTCGCGCAGGAGGTCGTCCATCATCTGCTGCAGCTCGTCGCGCATCTGGGGGCTCATGGACGCCAACAGCGAGGCCATCTGCGACGCCTGGCGGTGCAGGTGGTCGATCAGCTCGTCCACGCTGCCGATGCCCGGGGGGAAATAGCGGCCGTGGCGGGCCATGAACGACTCGAAGTCGGCGCGAGTATCGGCCCCGGACGCGTGCTTCTCAAGCAGCGCGTTGAGGTCGCGGACCATCTGGCGCACGCCGTCGAGGTCGTCGGGCGTCAGGCCGGCCACGCCCTCCCTGAGGCCCTGGAAGTAGGTCTGCATCAGCTGCTGGCGCAGCTCGTCGGTCAGCGCGTTGAAGGCGTCGCGCGCGCCCGGGTCCATGAACTCGTAGTCCCGCAGCCCGTGCAGCCGGCCCGCGAGGTCGGGCGGCAGGGCATCCAGCCGATCCGTGCGCTGCTGAGCCGTCCGGCGCAGCACCTGCTCGGCCATGCGGGCGCGCTCCTGCTCGTCGCCGGGCGGCGCGTCCAGCGCCGCTGCCTCCGCTTCCCGTATCCGGCGCTCGATCCCGGAGCGTTCCTGGTCCACGATCTGATCCAGGCGCTCGGCCAGGCCGTCCAGCACGCCATCCAGGTGAGAGCGCTCCAGCTCGGCCCGCCGCCGCTCTCGCAGCCGGTCGACGATGCGCCGCAGGCCCTGCACGTCGCCGCCGCGCGTGCCGCGCATCCCGCGCTGCATCAGGCGCTGCAGTGCGCGGCGCACGTCACCCTCGGCCAGGAGGTCGTCCGAGAGCGCCTCCAGCACGTCATCGGCGTCGAATGCGGGCAGCTGTTGGCTGCCGTCCCAGCGGGAGTAGCGGTACAGGCTCATGTGCCGGCTCAGCCTAGGCCCGCGGTGCCGTCGCGTCCATCGTTCAGGGCCGATAGCGGGATCGGCTCGGAGGGCTGGCCGGCCGGCTCGGCCAGGCGCAGCCAGAACCAGGCCACGTCGTGCCAGGCCCCGAACTTGTAGCCGACCCGGTGGTAGACCCCGACGCGCTGCATGCCAATCGCGGCGTGCAGCGCCTCGCTGGCCGGGTTGGGAAGGGTGATGCCCGCGTACACGTTCACGAAGCGCTGCCTCCGCAGCAGGTCCAGCAGTGCGTCGTACAGCGCTCGGCCGACACCGCGCCCCTGGCTCTCCGGCGCGACGTACACCGAGATGTTGACCGCCCAGCGGTAGCCTGACCGATCGCGGTGCGGTCCGGCGTAGGCGAAACCGATGACGCCGCCGTCCGCCTCCGCCACCAGCCACGGCGTCCGGGCCAACGTCGACCGCATCCGCGCCGCCATCTCGCGCGAGTCGGGCGCCACCTCCTCGAACGACGCGAGCCCTTCCTGGACCGATGGACGGTAGATGTCCGCCACCACGCCCGCGTCCCGGTCCGGGTCGCCGAGCCGCACGCGCACGCCGTCGACCGGCGGCTTCATGGCCGTAATCTGCGTCCCAAGCCACGTGCCGCGCGCCACGCCCCTCGGGCGGCGGCGCGGCCGCCGCGCAGCGCCAGTCGTCCGCCGCGACGCGCGATCCAGGCGGCGCCCATCCACACCGTAGCCAGGTCGCGATCCAGGTCCTCCTCGACGAGGCCGACCGCGTCGAGGTACGCCCGCCGCTCGGTGGGCGGCAGGCCGCCGAGCGCGTAGCGCAGGCCCATCAGGGCGACCGCCGCGTCGTCCAGCTGTCCGGCGACGGGGATGATCCCCGGCACCAGGTCGATCGGGGAGGCCAGGTAGGCCGCGGCTCCAAAGACCGCCGCCCGCCGCGTGCCGCCGATGCGCCGATCGCGGGCCAGCCGCCAGGCCAGCCGCCCATACGCGGGCAAGCGGCGCACCAGCGCGCCGAAGCGCTCGGTCGGAAACGGGTCCATCGGGTCAGCGCGCGTAGCGGACCCCGCCGCCGCGGCGCTCCTTGTTCAGGCGGCGGTTGAGGTGCAGGCCCTCGAGCACGAACTCCACGCCGCTGGCCACGCCGGCCGCAGACTCGCCCACGTCCAGGCGTCCCACCGCGCGGCGCAGCTCCTCGATCTCGCCGACCAGCCGCTCGTGCCGTTCGGACGCCACCGCCTCCCCGACCTCCGCCTCCGAGCCCGACTCGAAGCGCTCGATCAGCGGCACCAGCTCGGAGAGCGTGAAGTGGCGGTTGAAGACGTTCACGATCGCCCGCTGCACGAGTTTGTCGATGACCTTGTCCTCCCGCGTCTCGTCGCCGAGCGTCTCCAGCTCGATCTTGCCGGCGGTTGAGGCAACGACGGCGGGAAGGTCGCTGATGCGTGGCGCCGCCACCGGCTCGCCGAGGCGCACCGCCCGCTTCAGGGCGGCCGCCAGCAGCGTCTCCTGGTTGGAGATGGTCACCCGCACGCTCACACCCGACCGCTGGCTGACCTCCGACGAGCGGCGGGCCAGCTGCGACAGCTCGGCCACGATCTCGCGCATGAAGCCGGGCACCTGCACCGGGACCGATGTCGCTGCCTCGTCCGCGAACGTGGTGCGCTCCGCCTCCACGATGGCGATCTCGATCTCCGGGTCCTCGGGGTAGTGGGTCCGGATCTGCGCCCCGAAGCGGTCCTTGAGCGGCGTGATGATCCTCCCGCGGCTGGTGTAGTCCTCCGGGTTGGCCGAGGCGATGACGAACAGGTCCAGCTCCAGGCGCACCTTGTAGCCGCGGATCTGGACGTCGCGCTCCTCCATCACGTTCAACAGCCCCACCTGGATGCGCTCGGCCAGGTCCGGCAGCTCGTTGAGGGCGAAGATGCCGCGGTTGGTGCG
>DASUSP010000178.1:0-3338 GCA_036375035.1 Candidatus Limnocylindria bacterium | reverse complement strand
GTCCAGCTCATCGCCGAGCTCGGTGACGGCGATGCCGCGGGGCGAAGCGAGAACGCCCTGGACGCGGTGGGCCTCGCAAACCGGATGGACCACTTCCCGGGGGCGCTGTCAGGCGGGCAGCAGCAGCGGGTCGCCGTGGCGCGCGCGGTCGTGAAGGAGCCGCCGCTGCTCCTGGCCGACGAGCCGACCGGCTCGCTCGACCTCGAGATGGGGCGACAGGTGCTGGCTCTTCTGCGCATGGCTGTGGACGGCGGGCGAACCGTCGTGCTCGTCACGCACAACGCCGCCATCGCCACGATGGCCGACCGCGTCGTGCACATGGGGTCGGGGCGCATCGTCGGCGCGGAACGCAACGCCGAGCCGGTGGCGGCCACCGAGGTGCGCTGGTGAGCCTCCTCGAGCGCAAGCTGGCCCGCGACGTGGGGCGGCACAGGTGGCAGTTCGTCGCGATCCTGGTCACCGTCTTCCTGGGCGTGGCGCTCTTCGCCGCCTCCTACGACGCGTACTCGAACCTGCAGACGTCCTACGACACGCTCTTCGAGCGCACGCGATTCGCAGCGTTCACCGCGGAGGGCGGCGATCCCGATGAGGTGGCCGCCGCGCTGCGTCAGGTCCCCGGCGTGGCGGCGGTCGAGGCCCGCCGCGTGGCCGATCTCCCATTCCGCGTCGGCGACCGGACGCTCGTCGGACGGCTCGTCGGCGCGCGGCGGGACCCGGCGCCCGCTGTGAACGAGGTCCTCCTCCTGTCCGGTGATCGGCCGGGAGCCGAGGAGGCGTCGGACGTGCTCCTGGAGCGGCACATGGCCGACGCCCTGGGGCTGCGGGCCGGCGACACGTTCGAGGTGCGCACCGTGACGGGCTGGGAACGCCTGTCGGTGAGCGGCATCGTGGCCTCGCCCGAGTACGTCTGGCCCGCCCGCAGCCGCCAGGAGGTCTTCACGCTGCCCGACGAGTTCGGGGTCGCCTTCGCCGCGCCGGCGTTCCTCGACGAGCTGCCCGAGCAGCTCACCACCCCGCAGGTCTCGGTTTCGCTGGAGGGGGCGGCGGACGATCCAGCGCTCCTGGCGACCCTCCGCCAGCGGGCGCTTGGCGCCGGTGCTGCCTCCACCTTCACGCGCGAGGAGCAACCGTCGAACGCGACGCTGGCAGAGGACATCCAGGGCTTCGGCGAGCTCTCGCTGCTCTTCCCGCTCATGTTCCTGACGGCCGCCGGCCTCGCGACCTACGTCCTGCTGAGCCGGATGATCCGCTCGCAACGGCCGCAGATCGGGCTGCTGCTGGCGGTCGGGTTCAGCCGGAGGCGGGTCTTCCTCCACTACCTCGGGTTCGGGATCGTCACGGGATTGGCCGGCGCGATCACCGGCGCCGCCGCGGGCGTGGCCCTGGCCGGCGCCATCACGCGCGTCTACACCGGCGTCATCGGGATTCCGATCACGATCGTCGAGATCCGGCCGCTCACCGCGGTCATGGGCCTGGCGTTCGGGGCTTTGGCCGGGGCACTGGCCGCGCTGGTCCCGGCACTGCGGGCGGCCCGGATAAGCCCGGCCGCGGCGATGAGCGGGGCGATCGGCAGCGGGCACGGGTCGCGCAGCCTGGCGGAACGGGCCGTCCCGCCGTTGGGCCGCCTACCGGCCCGCTGGAAGATGGTCCTGCGCGGCCTCGGGCGGTCGCGGGTGCGCAGCCTCTCGACGATCGTGGGAGTGATGATCGCCGTCACCCTGGTGCTGGTCTCGTGGGGGATGATCGACACGGTCGATGTCCTGATCGAACGCCAGTTCGATCAGGCCGAGCGGCAGGACGCCACGCTGGCCCTGCCCGCCGGCGTGGCCGACGCCGACCTGGAGCGCATCGCCGGGGTCGAGGGCGTGTCCCGGGCGGAGCCGCTGCTCCGGACGCCGGTCACGATCACCAGCGACGACGAGCGGTATGCAACGACGCTGACCGCGTTCCCCGCCGACACGCGCATGCACGGCTTCCTGGTCGACGACGGCACCCGGGAGCTGCCGAGCGACGGGATCCTGGTCGGGATCGCGCTGCGCGACCTGCTGGATCTGAACCAGGGGGACGAGGTGACGCTCACCCTGCCGCAGATCGAGCGAGCGGTGACAGCGCCCGTCGCCGGGTTCGTCCAGGAGCCTCTCGGGACGTTCGCCTACGTCTCCCGCGATACGCTGGCCGCCGACATCGGAAGCGATGCCGTTGACGCCGCGACGCGAGAGGTCAACGTGAGCCTGGCTCCCGGCACCGAACGCCGCTCGGTGCTCGATCGCCTGCGCGAGCTGGACGGCGTCGCCGCGGTGAGCGATGCCACGGCACTGCAGCGCGCGGCCGAGTCGCTGATGGGCCTCTTCTACGCGTTCGTGGGCGTGATGCTGGTGCTCGGGTCGGTGATGGCATTCGCGGTCCTGTTCAACCTGATGGCCGCCAACATCGGTGAGCGGGTGACCGAGCTCGCCTCGCTGCGGGCGGCCGGCATGCACGGGGCCGAGCTGAGCCGGATCATCACCGCCGAGAACGTCCTGCTCACGCTGGCCGGTATCGTCCCGGGACTGGTCGTCGGCTACTTCGGCGCCGCCGAATTCATGGCCTCGTTCAGCAGCGACCTGTTCAGCTTCGAGCTCGAGGTGCGCCCCACCACGTTCCTGCTGACCGCGGCCGGTGTGCTCGTCGCTGCGCTCGTCTCGCAGGCCCCGATCCTGCGCAGCGTCCGGCGCATCGACATCGCCACCGTCGTGCGCGAGCGCGCGACCTGAGCCGCGGCTCGCACGGAACGTGCAGACGCCGGGAGGTATGGTTAGACCGATGCCCACCCCCGAACTGGCAGTCCCCGCGGCCGACGCCGAGCGCCTGGCGCGCGGCGAGCACCACGACCCGCACGCCATCCTGGGCGCGCACGCGACAGCGGGGGGGTCGGTGGTTCGTGCCTTCCATCCCGACGCCTCGGCGGTATCGGTGGTGGCCGGCGGCCGCGTGGCGCCGATGGAGCCGCTGGGCCACGGGCTGTGGGCCGCGCTGATCCCGGACACCGCGCCGCCGCTCGAGTACCGGCTGCGTTTCAGCTTTCCCGACGGCAACGACTGGGAGCGCGATGACCCGTACCGCTTCCTGCCGACGCTCGGCGAGCTGGACCTGCACCTGATCGGCGAGGGCAGCCACGAGCGGCTGTGGGAGGTGCTCGGGGCGCATCGCCGCACCGTGGACGGCACCGCCGGCGTGGCCTTCGCGGTGTGGGCGCCCAACGCCCGCAGCGTGCGCGTGGTGGGGGACTTCGACCGCTGGGACGGCCGCCTCTTCCCGATGCGCAGCCTCGGGGCGTCCGGGGTGTGGGAGCTGTTCGT
>DASUSP010000177.1:0-4923 GCA_036375035.1 Candidatus Limnocylindria bacterium | reverse complement strand
CGCCGCCATGGCCGCGGCCGTGTTGGTGGTCACCAGGGCGGTTGCGGCCAGGCCATTGGCGCCCAGCGCCGAGCCGGCGTTGAAGCCGAACCAGCCGAACCACAGCAGGCCGGCACCGAGCACGGTCATCGGTACGTCGTGCGGCTCGGTGGCGGGGCGAACCAAGCCGATCCGGCGGCCGACCATCAGCGCCGCCACCAGCGCGGCCACGCCGCTGGCCAGGTGCACCACCGTTCCGCCCGCGAAGTCGAGCACGCCGAGTCCCGCCAGCCAGCCGTCCGGCGACCAGACCCAGTGGGCGATGGGCGCGTAGACCAGCGTCGACCACAGCACGCTGAACAGGACGAAGGCCTTGAACCGCTTCCGCTCGGCGAATGCGCCGGTGATCAGCGCCGGGGTGATGATGGCGAACATCATCTGGAAGGCCATGAAAGCCAGGTGCGGGATCCCCGGCGCGTACGTGTCCGACGGTGCCCCGGTGACTCCCTCCAGACCGATCCAGTCCAGCCCGCCGATCAACCCCCAGCCGGCGTCCGGCGCGAAGGCCAGCGAGTAGCCCCACAGCACCCAGGTGACGCTGACCAGCCCCAGCATGAAGAAGCTGTGCATGATCGTGGAGAGGACGTTCTTGCGGCGCACCAGGCCGCCATAGAAGAGGGCAAGGCCCGGGGTCATCAGCATCACCAGGGCGGTCGAGATCAGGACCCAGGCAGTGTCCCCGGCGTTGACGGCTCCCATCGACGGCTCCCCTCGCGGCGGCTCTGACGCCTGCAGGGTATGGCTCGACCTGGATGCGCCGATACCGACAAGCCGCTCGCGCGGCTGCCGAATCGTTGTGCAATGTGCACAATGGCGGATGTCGGCGGTCAGTCCGGGAAGCGGTCGGCTCGCAGCGCACCGGGGATGCCGGCCGCCGAACCGGCAACGAGGGACTCGACCGCCAGCGCGGCGGAGCCAGGCCCGGTCGAGATCCCCCACGGTCCGTGGCCTGCGCACACGTGCAGGCCCTCCGCCCATGGCAGCGGCCCGATGAATGGCCGCCCGTCCAGCGACTGCGGCCGGGCGCAGAGTCGCACCTCCACCACCGGGGCCGCCGCGAGGGCCGGCAGGTATCCCGCCCCGCGGCGGAGGAGAAGCCGGGCGATGGGCTCGGGCTCCGGCTCCGCTGGCAGAAAGGTGGATCCCAGGGTGGTGACGCCCGCCGCGCTGGCCATCGAGAAGAGGCTCTCCGGCTCCGCCTCTTCCCCGGCGGCCGCGGCGCGCTCGGCGGCGCGGGCCGGGCGGTTCACGGCGTCGACCTCGTCCTGCTCCACGACATGGCGCGGGGCGGCGTCCAGCTCGACCTGGACGGTCACGCCCCAGGTGCGCACGATCGGCTGCCACCCGCCGGTCGCGTCGACCAGCGGCGGTGTCCATGGCCCGGCGGCCACCAGCACGCTCCCGGCGGGGATGATCTCGCCGCCGGACAGGCGCACGCCGGCGACGCGACCCCCCTCTACTACAGGCTCCGCGCCCTCGCCGACCCGCGGGTCCACGCCGAGCCGCTCAGCGCGCAGTGCCCATGCCGCCGTGGCGGCGGCGGGCGGGATGGGGTGGCCGGTCTCCAGCCGGCAGGCCGCGAAACCACGGGCCAGTGACGGCTCGGCGAGGGCCACGGCATCGGGATCCAGGAAGGATGGCTGCAGCTCCGGGAGCGCCGCGGCCAGCCGGGTTGCCTGCGCTCGGGCGGCATCGGCATCGGCGTTGAGCATCAGCAGGCCGACCGGCGACGCCGGGAGGTCCAGCCCGCCGTCCTCGCCCGCGAGGCGGCGGTATCGGTCCATGCTGTCGTGGTAGAGGGGAGCCAGCACCGGGTCGAACGGGTGCTGCAGCACGCCCAGGTTGCGACCCGAGGCGCCGGCGCCCATGGAGGTGGCCTCGAACAGCGTCACCCGCAGGCCGCGCTCGGCCAGCATGGCGGCCGCGGAGGTGCCGATGATGCCGCCCCCGATGACGGCGACGTCGACGCTCATCCGCGCTCGCCCTGGCTCACCGGTTCAGGACCTGCGCGCCGCCGCTGGCCTGTACCTCCACCCGGGGATTGCCGATCAGCGTCAGCGTGGCGCCCCCGGTGACCGAGCCGTCCACGACCTCTGTCGCCTGCAGGGTGGCCGTGGAGCCGCCGTCCAGCGTTACCTCGGCCGATGTCACGGCGAGGTCGCGCAGCATCGCGGCCGCCCCTCCCTTTCCGCTCAACGTCACGGTCCCGGACACGCCCGAGATGGTAGCCGTCGCCCCGCCCGAGAGGACGGCCTCGAACGCGTCGGCGTCGAGTCCGGTGATCGATGCCTGTGCGCCGCCGCTGAGCGTGATCGCGGCCAGCGAGGGGACCACCACGATCACGGTCACCGGCTCGCCGGCGACGAAGTCGTCGGTTGGCTCGATGCGCAGCGTGCCGCTGTTGTTCACCCCGGTGTCGATGACGGGCAGGATGTTGGCCTGCGCGCGAACCTCGATCGGTCGTGCGGGACCGATGCTCACCTCGACCCGGATGCCGCCGCCCGCATCGATGCGGTCGAAGGCGGGAACCGCCCGCGTCTCGCTGATCGCCGGTCCCTCGCCCTGCAGGCAACCGGCCAGCAGCAGGCTGGCCAGCGCCAGGGCGGTGCCGAGACCTCGCCGCGTGGTGCGCATGGCTACAGCTCCTCGCGCTTGAAGACCAGCAGGCCCGCGCCAGCGACGACCACCATGGCCGCTGCCCAGCTGGCGACGGTCGGGAGGTTGGTGGGCTCGCCGGCTGCCATGGCGGTAGCCAGGCGGGCCATGGAGGTGGGCCACAGCTCGGCCGCGACCGGTGCGAGTGAGGCGGCCAGGTAGGGCGCCAGGGCGACGCCGAAGCCGATGGCCGCGATCGCGGGCTGGCTGTTCACGAGCGTGGACAGGGCCAGGTTGAGCGCCACGATGAATGCCGGTGCGGCCGCCAGGACCAGGACAAGCAGGGCCACGCGCGAGAGGTCCGGCACGCTGCCGTATGCCAGCGTGGCGATGATGGCGCTGGTCGCCAGCGGCAGCACCAGCCCGAAGACGATCAGCACCGAGGTACCGGCGACCCACTTGGCCAGCAGCAGCGCGGTCCGCGACATCGGCTTGGAGAGCGTCCATGCGAGGGTCCCGCTGCCGCGCTCCGCGATCAGCATCCCCATGCTGGCGAAGATCGAGCCGAAGACGATCCACTGATCGAACTGGGCGCCGATGAGGTTCATGGTCGGATCCAGCTCGGCGGCGGTCGGCGTCCCGCCGGCCAGCTCGTCGATACGCGTGGCCAGCGTACCCAGCGCGCCCAGCGCGGTCAGCACGACCAGGACGACGAGGGCGCCCCGCCCCCGCCACCACGCCGAGAGCTCCTTGCGGAGGAAGGGTCCGAATCCCTGAAGAGGTCCCGCGATGGCGTTCATGCCGCACGCTCCTTGTTCACGATGCGAAGGAAGATCTGCTCGAGGTCCATCGCCTCGGGGCGGTTGCAGGCCACGGTCACGCCGGCGTCCGCGGCGTAGCGCGTGACCGCCGCCTGAGCAGCTGCCACGCCGCCGGCGACCGGGATGACCTCGTAGCGCCATTCGTCGCCCGCGCGACCGGTGGAGCGCACATGGCTCACGCCGGGCAGTGTCGCGAGCGCGGCCTGAGTCTCATCGTCGGCGCCGATCAGCGCCACGCTGATCGACTCGCCGGTGGCGTCGCTCACCAGCGTGGCGGTGGGTGCCGCCGTCACCAGGCGGCCCTGGTCGACGATCGCGACGTAGTCGCTGACGCGCTGCACGTCGTCCAGGATGTGGGTCGAGTAGAAGATGGTCTTGTCGCCACGCAGGCGACGCATCAGCTCCAGCACGTCGTGCCGGCCGACGGGGTCCAGCGAGGCCGCCGGCTCGTCGAGCAGCAGGACCGGCGGGTTGCCGGCCAGCGCCTGCGCGATGCCGAGCCGCTGGCGCATGCCGCCGGAGTACGTCTTCGTCGGCCGGTCGGCGGCATCGGTCAGCCCCACCAGGTCGAGGAGCTCATCGGTCCGGTCCCGCGTCTGGACATCGGGATAGAAGCTGCCGACGTAGGCAAGCGTCTGGCGACCGGTCATCCAGCCGTAGAAGCGGGGTTCCTGGGCCAGGTAGCCGACCTGGGTTCGATGCGCGCCCTGCAGGTCGACCGGGATGCCCGCGACCCGTGCCTGCCCGTCGCTGGCGCGCGCCAGCCCGGCGAGGATCTTGAGTGCGGTGGTCTTGCCTGCGCCGTTCGGCCCCAGGAAGCCGTAGATCGAGCCCGACGGGACCTGGAGGCTGAGCTCGGTGAGAGCCGCCACGCCCCGGTACCGCTTGCTCACCCCCTCGATGCTGATGGCGGTGGTCATGTGGACCCTCCGTAACGTGCCTCCCGCCGCGAGCGGAGCCCACGGCGCGGTGAGGAAAGGCTGTTCCCCCCACGGTTGAACGGCATCGGTGCAGTCCCGAGAGCGCGGCTTGGGGTTGTCCCTATAGCCACCGTCCGCGGGGCGTGGGAGCATGGCCGGGTGGCAACCGACGGAGGGTCGGCCGCGCTTCGCGTGGTCATCGCCGATGACTCGCTGCTGGTCCGGGAGGGGACGGCGCGGCTGCTCGCCGACGCGGGATTCGCGGTGGTCGGCCAGGCGGCGGACGTCGAGGGGCTGATGCTCCTGGTGCGGGACGCCTCGCCTGACGTCGTGGTCCTCGACATCCGGATGCCGCCCACCTTCAGCGACGAGGGGCTGCGAGCCGCGGCGCAGATTCGCGCCGAGCACGGCGAGGGGATCGGGATCCTGGTCCTCTCGCACCACGTCGAGGCGGCGTTCGCGATGCGGCTGCTGGGGGAGGGCGCCCGCGGGACGGGCTACCTGCTCAAGGACCGCATGGCCGACCTGGAGGACTTCGAGGAGGCCAT
>DASUSP010000176.1:0-2060 GCA_036375035.1 Candidatus Limnocylindria bacterium | reverse complement strand
ATCCGTGCCACCGGCATTGCCATCAAGGGGCCCATCACCACGCCGGTGGGCAGCGGCTTCCGCAGCGTGAACGTCGGGCTGCGCCAGGCCCTGGAGCTGTACGCCAACGTGCGCCCGGCCCGGTCCATGAAGGGCGTCCAGACGCGCTATGACGACGTGGACCTGATCATCGTCCGCGAGAACACCGAGGACCTGTACGCCGGCATCGAGCATCGGGTCGGGCCCGATGCCGCGGAGTCGATCAAGATCATCACCCGCGCCGCGTCCCAGCGGATCGCGCGCTACGCGTTCGAATACGCGGTGCGCAACGGCCGCCGCAAGGTCACCGCGGTGCACAAGGCCAACATCATGAAGCTCTCCGATGGCCTCTTCCTGGAGAGCTGCCAGCAGGTCGCGGCCGAGTACGAGGGCCGCATGGCCTTCGAGGACCGCATCGTCGACAACATGTGCATGCAGCTCGTCCAGAAGCCGGACCTGTACGACGTGCTGGTGCTGCCCAACCTGTACGGTGACATCGTGTCCGACCTCGCGGCGGGCCTGGTGGGCGGCCTCGGCGTGGCGCCCGGCGCGAACATCGGGGAGAACGCGGCGGTCTTCGAGCCGGTGCACGGCTCCGCCCCGAAGTACGCCGGCCAGAACAAGGCCAACCCCACCGCCCTGATGCTGTCCGGCGCCCTGATGCTGCGCCACCTGGGCGAGACCGAGGCCGCGGATCGGGTCGAGGGGGCCGTCCGTGCGGTGATCGCCGAGGGCCGGACGGTCACCTACGACCTGGGCGGCTCGGCTGGTACGCGGGAGTTCGGGCAGGCGGTCGCCGCCCGCGTCCGGGGCAGCTAGGACGCGCCTCGCCGCGGTTTGCACCCGGTGCAAACGCCACCCGGGCACCCGACTCCGCCCCGCGGGCCCGCGCTAGAATCGCGTAGCGGACACATCGGTCCCGCAGCCCAGGAGGTGGCGAGCGCACGTGGTCAGGCTGTTCGGATATCGGCTCAGCTGGGCCGAGCTGGCATGGATCGGCCACCGGCTGTCGGGGATCGGCGTCCTGCTCTACCTGTTCATGCACGTCGTCGAGACGTCGATGCTCCTCTTCGGCCCGGAGGTCTACGACGCGGCGGTCGGCCTCTTCAAGAATCTCCCCGCCAAGCTTGGCGAGGTGCTGCTCATGGCCGCGCTGGTCTACCACGCGCTGAACGGGCTGCGGGTCATCGTGATGGACTTCTGGCCGCGCACCACGCTGCTCTACCGGCCGCTGACCTACGGGGTGGTGGCCGCCACGATCATCGCCATGATCCCGATCGGGCTGATCATGATCACGCCCTACGCCCCGTGGGGTGGCAGCTGATGGCCGTCGGGCGCCGCATCTGGCCGGTCGAGGGTGACCCGCTGCGCCGCAACCCGTCGCGGGCGGCCACTCCACGCCCCGAGAAACCCGGAGCGGACCGCGTGTGGTGGTACTTCATGCGCATCAGCGGACTGCTGCTGGTGCTGATGGCCCTGGGCCACATGTTCATCATGCACATCCTGGTCGAGCTGAACGGCCAGGAGATCGACTTCGCCTTCGTCACCAGCCGATGGGGGACCCCGTTCTGGCGCATCTACGACGGGATCCTGCTGGTGCTCGCCTTCCTCCATGGCGTTCGGGGCGCGCGGCTGGTGATCAACGACTACACCTACGGCGGGCTGCGCACGCTGCTGATCTGGCTGCTGGTGGCAATCACCGCCGTGTGGCTGCTGCTCGGCATGCTCGTGATCGTGGCCTTCGACCCGAACACCGGCATCAGCGTGGGTCCATTCTCATGAGCCTGGTCGGGACCGATGCCGCCGCTCCCGCGGCGGTCCGCACCCACGAGCTGGACGCGGTGGTGGTCGGTGCCGGCGGCGCCGGCCTGTACGCCGCGCTGGAGCTGAAGCAGGACCTGGGCCCGGAGGCCCGCATCGGCGTCATCAGCAAGCTGTATCCCACCCGTTCGCACACCGGGGCCGCCCAGGGAGGCGTCTGCGCCGCCCTGGCCAATGTCGAGGAGGACCACTGGGAGTGGCACTGGTTCGACACGGTCAAG
>DASUSP010000175.1:0-2435 GCA_036375035.1 Candidatus Limnocylindria bacterium | reverse complement strand
CTCCTCGTTGCCGCCCACCTCGCGCAGCGCCTTGCCGTAGAAGTAGCTCATCACACTGGTGCCGTGGTGCTGCGGGATGAAGCCGGTGACCTGGACCGGCAGCCCGTGCTCGTAGGCCAGGTCGATCCCGTCGCGGATGTGGCTGGAGATGACGCGGGCGCTCACCTCGGCGGTCAGGTCGTCGTGGATGTTGCGCGCCCCGGCCTGGTTCTCGATAAAGGCCAGCGGGTTCTTCATCTTGCCGATGTCGTGGTAGTAGGCCGCCACGCGGGCCAACAGCGGGTCGGCACCGATGGTCTCGGCCGCGCGTTCGGCCAGGTTGCCGACCATGACGCTGTGGTGGTAGGTGCCCGGCGTCTCCAGAAGCAGGCGCCGCAGCAGACGGGAGCTCGGGTTGGCAAGCTCCAGCAACTGGAACACGGTCATGATGCCGAACAGGTTGCCGATCACTGCGAACGAGCCGACCGCCAGCACCACCGCCAGCCCGGCGTTGACCGATCCGGCCGCCAGGCCCTGCAGCAGGGCGGTCACGTCCCGTTGCTCGAGCAGGACGAAGGCGCTCAGCACCGCCACGTTGCTGGCGGCCAGCACCAGGCCCGTGCGCACGAAAGCGTTCAGCCGCTCCGCCCCCACGATCGAGGTCAGCGCCGCGATGCCGCCGGCCAGGGTGTAGATCGCCGGCTGCAGCGTCTCGCGGTTCATCACCCCGGCCAGGACGGCCAGGGTCACGGCCATGGCCGCGCCTGCCGCACCGTCCAGGAGGATCGCGGCCAGCAGCACGGTGGCGGCGCTCGGCACCACGTAGGCCCACAGGGTGCGGTCGGCGGAGATGCGCAGCGCCACGGCGGTGACCAGCAGGGCCAGCACGAAGAGCAGCAGCGAGCGGTTGCGGAACCAGATCTTCGGCTCGAAGCGCCACAGGAAGCCGACCAGAAGCACCGACACCAGTCCGGCGATCACAGCGTTGCCGGCCAGCGTCGAGGCCTCCATGGTCGGGCGGGTCAGCCCCAGCGCCTCCAGCTTCTCGATGTGCTCGCGCTCGATCACCTCCCCGGCGCGCACCACCGTCTCGTTCTGGGTCACCGAGATGACCACGTCGTCCACGTCGGCGGCGGCCTCGGCGCGCCGCTCGTCGGTGAGCTCCTGCGAGAACTCCTCGTTCGGAACCACCATCCCCGCCGCCAGGTCGCCGGCCAGCTCGCGCTCCTCCGGCGCCAGGTCGTTGGTGATGTTCGAGCGCACCTCAGCGCGCACCTCAGAGATCGTGTCGTCGCGCACGGCACCGGACATGGCGTTCTCCAGGACCTCGCGGCCGGCCTCAGCCACGTCCTCCCATGCCAGGAGCGACATGTTCGCCAGCAGCGCCTGGTGCACGCTGGTCAGCTGCGGTACAACGCGCTCCAGCTCGGCCGGTACCTCGTCGGCAGTCAGCTCGCCCTCGTCCCGGCTGCGCAGGACGCTGCTGATGACGTTGACGGTGGCGTCGTAGTCGCGCAGCTGGCGCTCGCGGATGTCGGCCCTCGGGGCAATCGCCACGTAGACCGGATCGACGGCGTCGGCCGCCTCCTGGCGCAGCTCCTCGGTCAGAACGTCGGACGGGTAGCTGGCGCTGCGCGGCGCGCGGATGTCGGCCTGCGCCACGTCGCCGACCTCGAAGTCCACCTGCCCGGCGGCGATGTTCAACGAGGTGATGGCCCAGATCGCGGCGAACAGGATCGCACCCACGATCAGGGCCCGGACCCACGGGCCTCGGCCGCGGCCGTGCTCCGTCTCTGCCAGCGTGCGGGGGATGAACATGTGCTCAGCCGGCCCCCAGGCGCTGGCGGACGAGGTCCGACACAAGCTTCCCATCGGCACGGCCCCTGGTGCGCGGCATGAGGGCGCCCATGACCTTGCCCATGTCCTGCGGCGTGCTCGCCCCGGTCTGCGCCACGGCCTCGTCGACCATGGTCCGCAGCTCGTCCTCGGAGAGCTGCTCGGGCAGGAACTCGGCCAGGATGGCGGCCTCTTCCTCCTCGGCTTGCGCGCGGTCCTCGCGACCGCCGGCGCGGAACGACTCGATCGACTCGCGTCGCTGCTTCACCTGCTTGCCCAGGACTTCCACGACCTCTTCATCGGTCAAGGCTCGGCCAAGCTCGATCTGCCGGTTGTGGGCAGCCGCCATCGCCATCCGCAACGTTGAGGTGCGCCGCTCATCGCGGGCACGCATCGCGTCGCGCATGGCGGACTCGATTCGCGTCTGGAGCGTCATCGGATCGGGCTTGCGGGCGTCATCGGTCCTGGTCAGCGACGGATGGACCGGGCCCGCGAAAGGAGTGAGCGTCTGGCGTACTACGCGCGGGAAGTCGTCTTTCGCTTCTTGGCTTCCTTGCGCTTGCGCTTCACGCTGGGCTTCTCGTAGTGCTCGCGTCGCCGTGCCTCAGCCAGGATTCCCG
>DASUSP010000174.1:0-3801 GCA_036375035.1 Candidatus Limnocylindria bacterium | reverse complement strand
GCCCAGCTCGTTGCGGTCCCACAAGTCCTGGAGCTTGGAGGCCTCGCGATCGGGCAGGCCGATCCAGGCGGTCGTGCCGTTGTGGCGAAGGAGGACCATGGCATCGGGCTCGTCGAGGCCGAAGCGGCGACGCAGCTCGGCGACGGTGACGTACGGGCGCGACGTGATGAAGCGGCGCAGGCTTGATGTGCTCGGGCGTTTGCTGGCACTCATCGTTGGGCACCCATGACCCTTCCGAGTCTACGCCGATGCGCCCGCCGGTGCAGACGGGCGCTGGCTCGCCGGCTACCCGCTCGCCTTGCCGCGTCCTCCGAAGAGGCCGCGCAGGAAGAACATGACGTTGGCCGGGCGCTCGGCCATGCGCCGCATGTAGTAGGCCCACCACTGGCTGCCGTACGGCACGTAGACCCGCAGCCGATGGCCCTCGGCCAGCACGCGCTCCTGGATGTCCCGCCCGATTCCGTACAGCAGCTGGAACTCGTACCGATCCTTGCCGATCCCCCGCTCCTCGGCGGCCGCTTGGACCGCGGCGATCATCTCCGGGTCGTGGGTCGCGGCGGCCGGGTAGGCATCGGCCTCCAGCAGGATGACCATGCAGTCGACGAAGGAGCGGTTGATCTCGGCCCGGTCGTGGTAGGCGATGGACTCGGGTTCGGCGTAGGCGCCCTTGCAGATGCGCACGCGGCAACCCTCTGCCGCCAGGGCGGCCGCATCGGCCCTGGACCGATGAAGGTAGGACTGGAGCACGGCGCCGACGTCGTACCCGTCCGCGCGGAGCCGCCGCACGACCTCCAGGGTCTGATCGGTATAGGCCGATCCCTCCATGTCCACCCGCACGAAGATGCCGTGGCGCTTCCCGGCCTCGACGACCGGGCGCAGCACCTCCAGGCAGGTCTCGACCCCCAGGTCCAGGCCCATCTGGGTCAGCTTCAGGCTGACGTTGGAATCCAGCCCCTCGGCCGCGATGCGATCCAGGGTGGCCACGTACGCGGCGGCGGCGCGCTCCGCGGTCTGGCGGTCGGTGACGCTCTCCCCCAGCACGTCGATGGTGGCCATGGCGCCGCGCTCGTTCAGGGAGCGAACCACGGGCACCGCCTCGTCCAGGGTGGTGCCCGGGACGAAGCGGCGCGCCAGGTTGCGGACCAGCGGCAGGCCCATGGCCAGCCGCGCCATCCAGCGCTGGTGGCTGAGCCACACGAACAGGATCCGCAGCGGGGTGGCCAGCATCAGCGGGCCTTCATTCGCGGCCGTGACCCCAGCCGCGGGCGCGCTCCACCGCGCGGCGGATGAGGCGCTTGCCGGGGACCGGCTCGGCGGGTGGTGCCGCCGGATCGTCGTCGGGCGGGTAGGCGCGCAGTCGCAGTCCGGGGGCGGTGCCGGCGGCGCCATCGGGGTAGATATCGGTCCCATCGATGCGGATGGTCGGCGAGCCGGGGAAGTCGAGCAGCTCCGCATCCTCCGGCGAGTTGACCGAGATCATCTGGATGGGCGTCTCGAAGGCGTCCTCGGTGAGGACCTCCACAAGGCGCTGTCGGGCCGTCATGTAGCCAGGATCGGCATCCCAGTAGAGCAGCTCGACGCGCATGGATCGAGTGTAGCCAGCCAGGCTCAGCTGGTGGCGAAGAAGGCCACCAGGCACACGAGCGCCGCGGCGGCCAGGGCACCGGCCAGCCACAGCCGGCGACGCTCCTCTCCGGTCATCCCCTCACGCGCAGGGGGGGCGTTGCGGTCGGCCCGACCGCGCCAGGCCAGGTAGCGCTCCGCGTTCAGGTCTCGCGCCTCGCGCAGGCGGTAGGAGCTCCACGCCGGCCACCCCACCAGGTAGGCGGCGCCACCGAATCCGAGCGTGCCGATCAGCCACAGCCATGCCATGGCCGATAGCCTAGCGTCCGCCGCCGGGCTCCCGGTGGTCACTGCCGCAGGCGCGGATCCATCACGTCACGCAGGCCGTCGCCGAGCATCGTGAAGCCGACCAGCGTCAGCAGCAGCGGCACGGCCGGAACGATCACCAGGTGCGGGAACTGGGCGACGGTGACCGTCCCGTTCCAGATCATGCTGCCCAGCGACGGGGATGGCGGCTGGATGCCCAGCCCCAGGAAGGAGAGGGTCGACTCGGTGAGGATGGCGGCCGGGATGCCGGCGCTGACCGCCACCACCACGCCGCCCATCAGGTTCGGCATGATGTGCCGCCGCAGGATGGTGCGGCCCGGCACGCCCAGCGCCCGCGCTCCCTCGACGAAGGCGCGGTGCTGCAGGCTGAGCACCTCCGCCCGCACCAGCCTGGCCACGACCACCCATGACAGCAGGCCGATGCCCAGCAGCGTCACGAACAGGCCGTCGAGCAGCCGGTGGAACGGCGTGTCGATGAAGGCGACCTGGAACATGATGATGAAGACCAGCTGCGGGAAGGCCGCCACCACGTCTGTGGCGCGCATCAGGAGCGTCTCGGTGCGTCCGCCGACCCAGCCGGCCATGGCGCCGATGGGCACCCCGATGAGCAGCACCACCACCTGCACCGTGGCGGCCACCAGCAGGCTGACCCGTGCGGCGGCCAGGACCCGGGCCAGCTGGTCGCGCGACAGGATGTCGGTGCCGAGCGGGTGGCTCCAGTTCTCGAACGGCAGGTAGGGCTGGTTGCTGTTGGCGCGCTGCCCGGCCAGGTCCAGCTGCGCCACGTCCCACGGCACGAAGAAGGGCAGGATCACGACCACCGCCACGACCAGGGTCACGGTCACCAGCCCGATGCGCCCGCGGGGGTGTGCCATCAGTGCGCGGAGCAGGCCGCGGAGCGGCCCCGTGCTGCCGTACTCCTCGGCCCCGGCCGGTACCGGGATGTCGATGGTGGTCATGCGAAGGACTGAATCTCGCGGATGCGCGGATCGATGAGGCCGTAGAAGAGGTCGACGACCAGGTTCAGGCCGGCGATGGCAATGGTGTAGATCAGGGTCATGCTCATGATCACGCCGTAGTCGCGCTGCGTGATGGAGGTGAGGTAGAGGTTCCCGGCGCCCGGGATCTCGAAGACCCGCTCGATCACGATCGAGCCGGTGATCAGGACGGCCAGAACCGGGCCGAGGATGGCGACCACCGGGATCAGCGCGTTGCGCAGGACGTGCACCAACGCCACGCGGCGCGGCGGCAGGCCCTTGCTGTGCGCGGTGCGCACGTAATCCTCGCCGATCACTTCCAGGACCGATGCGCGAGTGAACCGCATGATCATGGCGGCGGGCAGCGCGGCCAGGGCGAGCGTGGGCAGCACCCAGTGGCGCGGCGTATCCCAGCCGCTGACGGGCAGGAGGCCGGGGTCGCGCAGCGAGTGCGTGTCGAAGACCAGCTGCATCAGCACGGCCAAGAGGAACGGCGGCCCGACCATGCCGAGGAGCCCGAGCCCGGTCGCCACGTGATCGGGCCAACCGTTGTGATGCCATGCCGCGACCAGCCCGAGGCCGATGCCGACCACCAGGGCCAGGCCCAGCGACAGGGCACCGAGCGTGAGGCTGGGACCGATGGCGGCACCGATCTCCTCGGCGACGTCGGTGTAGTGCCGGCCGGGGATCGCCGCCGCGGAACTGAACGACGTGCCGAAGTCACCCTGCACGATCCCCTCCAGCCACTTCAGGTACTGCACCGGCAGCGGCTGGTCCAGCCCCCATCGCTCGTTGAGCGCGGCGATGACCTCGGGATCCACGCGGCGCTCCCGGGTCCACGGGCTGCCCGGCGCGGCGTGCATCAGCCAGAACGTGACGACCGAGGCCACGAACAGGACCGGCACGATCCAGAGCAGGCGTCGAACGGTGTAGA
>DASUSP010000173.1:0-7649 GCA_036375035.1 Candidatus Limnocylindria bacterium | reverse complement strand
CCCGGCACGCCCGGAGTTCGCCCTGCGCCTGGGGCTGCGTCAGGTCAAGGGCATCGACGAGCGAGCGCGCGAGACGCTGGAGCGCGAGCGCGCCATCGGTCCCTACGCCGGCGTGCGCGACTTCGTGGCCCGCACGGGGCTCGGCGAGCAGGTGGTGGAGCGGCTGATCGCCATCGGTGCCTTCGACTGGACCGATGCGCCCCGCCGCGAGCTGCTCTGGCAGCTGCGCACGACCATGTCGGATGCCGACCCGGCCCATCCCGCATTGGGCCTGACCGATGACGCCCAGCGCGCGCTGGGCGCCTCGCTCCCGCCGATGACCTTCGCCGAGCGCGTGGCCGCCGACTACCGGGAGCTGGGCCTGTCGCCCACGGCCCACGCGGTCGAGCTCTTCCGCGAGCGGCTGTCGCAGCGCGGGGTGATCCCGGTTGCCGAGGCGGCCAGGCTGCGCGACCGCTCCCGCATCCGGCTGGCGGGGCTGGCGGTATCGGTCCAGCACCCGATGACGGCCAAGAACTTCGTCTTCATCGCGCTGGAGGACGAGACGGGAATGATCAACGTCACGCTGCGGCCGGACGTCTACCAGGAGAACCGTGCCATGCTGCATCGCCACCCGCTGCTGGTGGTGGACGGCACGCTGCAGGTCGAGGGCGAGGTGCTGAACGTGATCGCCCGTCGCCTGCACCCGGTGGACGCGGTGATCGCCGAGGAGTCGCGGGAGACGCGCCTGCCGCTCGCGAAGCAGCAGCGCATGTTCCGCTGACCGGGGTCCGGACGAGGGGCCGCCGACGTCGACGAGCCAGTATCTTGACCCACGCTGGCGACCGGTGCACCCTTGCCGCCCACCCGAGCGGAGGGAGCAACCGATGTCCCAGGACCACGAACCGGACAGCGCCATCGGGACCGTCACGCACTACTTCGGCCACCTCTCGGTGGCGGCGGTGACGCTGACCGACACGCTGCGGGTCGGCGACCGCATCCATATCAAGGGCCACACCACCGACCTGGAGCAAACGGTAGAGTCGATGGAGGTCGATCACGCCAAGGTCGACCAGGCCGTCCCCGGTGACGACGTCGCGCTGCAGGTGACCGACCACGTCCGCGAGCACGACCGCGTCTTCCGGGAGGGCTGAGCCGTCCGTGCTTTACGGAGAGCGGGTCACGCTGCGCCCCATCCGGTCGGAGGACCTGGACGGCTTCATCGCGGCGCACACCGACATCCGCAACCGCGGCGCCTTCTTCCCGCTGGGCGTCATGTCCGAGTCACGGTTGCGCGCCGAGTTCGCCGAGCACGGCTTCTGGCAGAGGGAGGAGGGAACGCTGCTGATCATCAGCCCGGCGGGGGAGATGGCCGGGCATATCGAGTTCTTCCGGCCGGTCGGCTACTGGGACGCCTGGGAGCTGAGCTATCAGCTGTACGACGACGCCTTCGCCGGCCGCGGGTACGCCAGCGAGGCGGTCCAGCTGCTGGTCGACTACCTGGTCGCCACCAAGAAGCAAAGTCGCATCCAGCTGGTGATCGTTCCGGAGAACGCCGCGTCCAGGCGCATCGCTGAGAAGTGCGGCTTCACGCTGGAGGGCACCGCGCGCGGCGCCTTCTTCAACGACGGCCGCAACCAGGACGTGCTGCTCTACTCGCTGCTGCGGGACGACGCGCGGCCGTGGCAGGCGGAAGCGCAACCGGGCTGACGACGCTCAGCCGGCTGGCTCGATCTCCACGACCTCGGCCGACCACGGGCAGAACCACTCCCCGGTGAGCGTCCTGTCCTCCACGTAGGAGGGCCGGCCGTCGCAGACCTCCGTCGTTACCTCCGCGAACTCCAGCGACTCGGGGTCGATGTGCCAGCTGTAGCCGGTGTTCACCCCGCCGTCCCCGCCGCGCACGATCATCCCGTTGGGGATGCTCGGCGCCTCCTCTCCGGCCAGCAGGCGCTCAGCGGTGGCGATGTCCTCCGGGTCAGTGAGGAGGATCCGGTACTCCTCGGCGTCTGCCACGCGGAAGGTGACCACCACGGCGCCGTCCCCGACATCCTGGCTGGGAGCGACCGGCGTCGAGGTGGCTGCCTCGGACGAGAGCGGCGTTTCGGACGGGCTGGCAATCAGGCTCGCCGACGGCGAGGCGGAACCCCCGGAGCACGCGGCAACCAGGAAGATCGGGGCAGACATGGCGGCAAGTCGCGGTGCGAGGCGCATCGAGGTCTCCGCTTCTGACGGTGGGTCCGGTTGGAGTGCCCTCTATCGTGGCACGATGGGCCGGCTGCCGCCCGGCGTCGGCATCGGCCATCATTGCCCGATGGCCATTCAGCCCGAACAGGATCTGCGCACGCGCAATGAGCGCTGGCTGGTGTGGGCGATCCTCGCCTACGCCGTGCTGGTGGTGGTGCTGATGTACGCCGGCGGGCTGGTGATCACGCCCGACGTCCTGCTGGTGGCCTTCCTGCTGGTTGCGGTTCTGCTCGGTCGGACGCGGCTCTTCCTCCGAGACTGGGTGCCGTTCGTGGCCATCTTCCTGGCCTACGAGCTGATGCGGGGCATCGCCGACGACGCCGGCTTCCCGGTCCACGTCACCGACGTCATCGCCGCTGAGCGACTGATCAGCTTCGGGACGCTGCCCACCCAGGTGCTGCAGGACCTGATGGCGCCGCCATCGGGCGTGGGTCCGGCGGCCATCGCCGCCACGGTCCTGTACATGCTGCACTTCGCGCTGCCCATCGTGGCGGGCCTCCTGCTCTGGGTCTGGCGCCGTCCGCAGTACTACGACTACGTGGCCGCCTTCATCGTCCTCAGCTTCGCCGGCTTCATCACCTACCTGCTGCTGCCGGTGGCACCTCCATGGTGGGCGGCCGGACTCGGCGAGCTGAACGGGCCGGACGGCCAGCCGGTGATCCGCTACCTGAAGCCGGAGGCGTTCGGCGTGATCGCCGAGGCACTGGGCTACCCGGACGGCAACCAGCTCAGCTCGTACGTGTTCTACGGCGTGAACCCCAACGGTGTGGCTGCCTTCCCGTCGCTGCACGCTGGCTACCCGTTCCTGGCCTTCCTGGTCCTGCGGCGGGCGTTCGGCCGGATCGCGTGGCTGGCGCTGGCGTACGCGTCTCTGGTCTGGTGGGCGATCGTCTTCACCGGCGACCACTACGTCATCGACGTGCTTGGCGGGATCGCGTACGCGGCCGCGGCCTACTTCGCCACGCGGCGTCTGGTCGCCGCCCTGGCCGGTCGCCGGACGCGTGACCCGGCACCTCTGCCAGCCCCGCCGCGAGACGTGGCCTGACGCCCGGGTATCCTGCGCGGGACCGGATGGAGGAGCACGTGCCCGAGCCCGCGCCGAGCCGCGCGCGCGCCGCGAACGACCCGCGCGAGCCGAACGGCGCGCTGTCGGCCTGGACCGATGGCCTGCTGGTCGGCGTGGCGGTGCTGTACGCCAGCTTCGTGACGCTGCTCACCATCCTGCGCGACGTGCCGATCACGCCCGACGTCGTCGTCGTGGCCGGCCTGCTGGCCTTCGTGATGTTCGCCCGCCGGCGCTGGCCGGTGCTCCGCGACTGGACTCCCTTCCTGGTGCTGTTCCTGGCCTACGAGCTGATGCGCGGCCTCGCCGACGAGGTGGGCATGCCCGTGCACATCGGGGACGTGGCGGCCCTGGAGCGATTCCTCTTCGGCGGGCAGCTCCCCACGGCGGTGCTCCAGGGTCTGCTGCACCCAGCCTCCGGGACCGATTGGCTGGCGGTCGCCGGCACCGTGGTCTATTACTTCCATTTCGTGCTGCCGGTGCTCACCGCCTGGCTGCTGTGGCGATACCGCCCGATGCTCTTCCACCCGTACCTGATCTCGCTGATCCTGCTCAGCTTCGCCGGTTTCGTGACCTACCTGCTGCTGCCGGTGGCTCCCCCGTGGTACGCGGCGGATGCCGGGCAGATCGGGATGATGCCGGGGGAACCAGTGGTGCGCGACCTTAAGCTGCACGCCTTCACGGCGGTCGTGGGCGGCGTGGGCCTGGACGGCGAATCGCTCTATGACGTCGCGTTCCTGGCGCTATCGGCCAACCCGGTGGCGGCCTTCCCGTCCCTCCACGCGGCGTTCGCCTTCCTTTCCTTCCTGGTCCTGCGCCGCGCTTTCGGACCGATCGGCTGGCTCGGTCTCGCGTACTTCGGGGCGGTGGTTTTCACGATCGTGTACACCGGCGATCACTACGTGGTCGACGTGCTGGCCGGCGTCACCTACGCCACCGTCGCCTACGTGCTGATGTGGGTGCTGGTGCGTCGCGTGGTCGCCGCTCCGCGTCACGGGGTCGCAGCCCCGCAGGCCGGCTGATCGTCAGCCCCCGATCTCGACGCCCAGCAGCCCCGGCAGCAGGTTCCCGAAGAAGTAGCCGGCCACGCCGGCCACGGCGCCCAGGACCAGGATCTCGAGGCCGGAGCGCAGCCAGCCGCGCCGTGTCCATCGGGCCTTGACCACGCCGATGCCGAACAGCACCGCGGCGGTGGCGGCCACCGAGGCGTAGACGGCCTCCTCGATGCTGAGCAGGAGGTAGGGCAGGACAGGCACCACGGCGCCCAGGCCGAAGGCAGCGCCCATGATCACCGCGCCCTGGAACGGCGATCCCTCGGCATGCTCGCCGGTCAGCCCCAGCTCCTTCTCGACCATGGTCTTGAGCAGGACCTCCGGGTGGCGGGCCAGCACCCGCGCCACCTCGGCCGCCTCGTCGCGGGGCAGGCCGTCCTCCTCGAACATGAAGGCCATCTCCGCCTCGGCCTCACCCGGGCGTTCGGCCACCTCCTCGCGCTCGCCGGCCTGCTGCGCCTCGAAGATCTCACGCTGGGATTTGCTGCTCATGTACTCGCCGGCGGCCATGCTGAAGACGCCGGCCAGGCCTGACGCGATGCCCGCCACCAGGATCGGGAAGCGGTCTGTGGTGGCTCCCGCCACCGTGCTGACCACCGCCAGCGTGCTCACCAGCCCGTCCTGCGCGCCGAAGATCGCCTCGCGAATCTCGCCCAACAGGCTCGCCTTGGCGCGCTCCTCGGCCAGGTGCTCGCGGATCCAGCCGTGGTCGAACTCGTGCGGGGCCAGCGAGGCGCGCGCGGCCTCGTCGTCCAGGATCGCGTCGCGGGATGCATCGGTCACGTACTGATCCTAATGGCACCAGATGAACGGCGGCGGCGTCTTGGCTGTACTGATGTCACACGGGAGGGTTTTGGCCATGTTTGCCCGCCTCAGCGGCCGCGTTCGGCGGCCCGTCCGCGCCCGATGGCGCTTCCTCGCCATCGGTTCACTCATCCTGGTCCTCGTGCTCGGTCTTGCCGCGTGCGGCTCCGGAGCTTCGGTGGGCGGGCCGCCCGATCCGGCCGTCGGTGAAGGTGATCGCAGCGGCCTGGACGGAGAGGCACCCGCCGAAGACGAGGGTGGCTTCAACGGAGACGGAGGTCCGGTCGCCTTCGAGGATCTGGCCAACCGCCAGATCATCAAGACCGGCGAGGTCACGATCGAGGTCGAGACGGTCTCGAGCGCGGTTGGCGCCATTCGTGCCATGGCCCTGCAGCTCGGCGGCTACGTCGGCGGGTCGCAGGCCGGCGGTTCCGATGACGCGGCGACGCTCACGCTGCGCATCCCGGCCGGGCGGTTCGACGACGCGCTGGAGCGAATCCACGCGATGGATGGTGAGGTGACCGCCGAGGCGACGCGCGAGCAGGATGTCACCGGCTCGGTCGTGGACCTCGAGGCGCGCATCCGCAACCTGGAGGCGTCCGAGGTGCAGTATCGGGCCCTGCTGGATCGCGCTGAGAAGATCGAGGACATCCTGACCATCCAGAGCCGCCTGGACGAGGTGCGCGGCCAGATCGAGCAGCTCCAGGCACAGCTGGACCAGCTCAGCGAGCTGGCCAGCCTGGCGACGCTGACGGTGACCGTGGTTCCGGCCTCCGCCCCGGTGGAGGAGGCGGCATCGGCCTGGGATCCGGGCGCCATCTTCGACAGCGCGGTCGCTGCGCTGGTGGGCCTGGGGCAGGCGATCGCCGCGGCCGCGATCTGGCTGGTGATCCTGGGCCTGCCGCTGGCGGTGGCGCTGGGGATCCTGTTCTGGATCGGGCTGCGCGTGGCGCCGGGCTTCCGGCGACGCGTAACCCCGACCGGCGAGCATCCGGCACGCGCGACGGAGCAGTGATCGGCTAGACTGGCGTGGTCCTTTAAGGCCGGCCCCGTGAGACCGGCAAGGAGCACGACATGCAGACCCTGCCGCGCGACATCCATACGACGCCAGCCGCCATCGAGCGGCCGGCGTCGTTTTTCGTCCCGGGCCTGCTGGCGCTGGAGGGCGGCACCGTCCATCGCGGCAGGCTGCGCGGGGCCCAGGTCCCGGCCGACGGCGACCTGATCTTCACAACCGCCGCAACCGGCTGGGGCGAGATCCTGACCGATCCCTCCTACGCCGGCCAGGTCGTGGTGCTCACCCACCCGATGGCCGGCAACTACCGCATCCGGCCCGATGAGCTCGAGTCGGATCGCGTCCAGCTGCGGGGCCTGGTGGTCACCCGCCTGGTGACCCCGCCGGACGGCGACGGGCGCACGCTCGATGAGATGCTGCTGGCCGCCGGGGTCCCGGCCCTGGAGGGCGTGGACACGCGGGCACTGACGCTCGAGCTGCGGCGGGGCGCGGCGCGCCGGGCCGTGATCCTTGCGGCAGAGCCGGGCAGGCCGGACGCCGAGGAGGAACGGGATGCAGTGGCCGCCGCGGGGGCCAGCGCCCCGTGGGACTCGGTGGATCACGTCTCGGGCGTTGCCACGCGCGAGCCCTACCAGCTCGGTCCGGCCAGCGACCCACGCGGACGGGCGGTGCTGGTGGACTTCGGCGTGAAGCGCTCGCTCCTGCGCGCGCTCACCGATCGCGGCCTCGCGGTCATGGTGCTGCCGCCTGACGCCACCCCGGCCGACGTGGAGTCGCACGCTCCTGACCTGGTGGTCCTCTCGCCAGGTCCAGGCGACCCTGCCCGCATGGAGCTACAGATCGCCGTGGTTCGCTCCCTGGCGGAACGGGCCGCCGCTGGCGGGCCGCCGATCCTCGGCATCTGCCTGGGCCACCAGCTGCTGGCCCTGGCCGCCGGGGCGAGGACCCGCCGCCTGCCCGTGGGACACCACGGCGGCAACCACGCGGTGCTGGACGTGGCGGCCGGGCGGGTGGACATCGGCGCGCACAACCACGAGGTGGGCGTGCTCGACGACGAGGCACTCGCCGCTGCGGGCTATCGCGTCAGCCACCGCGACCTGAACGACGGCACGGTCGAGGGCCTGGTTCATGCGTCCGGGCGCATCGCGTCGGTCCAGTTCCACCCCGAGGGGGCGCCCGGCCCGATCGACGCCGCCCGCGTCTTCGATCTGGCCGTCGACTCGGCACGCGCATGACGGCTCCCCGAAAGGTGCTGGTGATCGGCTCCGGGCCGATCCTGATCGGCCAGGCGGCCGAGTTCGACTACGCCGGGGTGCAGGCCTGCCTCGCCCTCCGGGGGGAAGGGGTGGAGACCATCCTGGTGAACTCGAACCCGGCCACCGTGATGACCGACCCCGATGTTGGCGGGACGGTGCTTATCGGTCCGTTATCGCTCGCTTACCTGGAGCGCGTCATCGAGGAGCACCGGCCCGACGCGCTGCTCCCCACG
>DASUSP010000172.1:0-2558 GCA_036375035.1 Candidatus Limnocylindria bacterium | reverse complement strand
CGCCAGCCGTTGGAGCTGCCGACGTCCATGTACTCGATGAAGCGCAGGATGCGCCCCGCCCCCCGGAAGCGCCGGGCCATGGGCAGGATGGCGTGCTCGTTCCAGCCGCGCTTGACGACCATGTTGACCTTCACCGGCCCCAGGCCCGCGGCCTCGGCCGCCTCGATGCCGGCCAGGACGCTGGCCACCGGCGCGCGGCTGTCGTTCATGCGGCCGAAGGTCTCGTCGTCGTCCGCGTCCAGGCTGACCGTCACGCGGTGCAGGCCGGCCGCCTTCAGCGCCGGGGCGTGCTGCGGCAGGAGCACCGCGTTGGTGGTCAGGGTCAGGTCCCGCACGCCGGCGATCGTGCCGAGCATCCCGACCAGCGTCGGCAGGTCGCGCCGCACCAGCGGCTCGCCGCCGGTCAGCCGCACCTTCTCCACGCCCAGCATGGCGAAGGCCGCGGTCAGCCGGGCGATCTCCTCGAAGGTGAGCAGCTCCGCCCGCGGCAGGAAGGCGTGGTCCGGCCCGAACACCGTTCGCGGCATGCAGTACACGCAGCGGAAGTTGCAGCGGTCAGTGACGCTGATGCGCAGGTCGTGCAGGGGCCGTCCCCGCGTGTCGCGGGGGCCGGGCGCCATCGGAAGCTCGGTGCTCACCCGCTGATCGTGACAGGAGCGCGGGCGCCTGCCAAATGGGGCGCTTGCCGTCGGTTGACCAGCGGCTGGTGCCATCGACCAGGAAGACGGCGTTTCCTCTCGATATCGTCAGTGGGTGGTGAGTTCCAAGGTAGAAGACGCCCCGCCAGTGGTGAGCTCGCCGACTACTTGACCGATGCAGCCAGCCACTGGCGAACTCACACCCGGTCAGGGCGGAGTCAGGGCTGGCACCAGCGACTCCAGAAGCTGGGGCAGGCCGGCCAGGGTCGGCAGCTCCCCGGAGCGCGCCAGGTCGCTCGATTCCGCCTCGCGGTTGATCCACACGCAGCGCAGCCCCAGCCGCGCGCACGGCTCGACGTCGTGGAACAGGGACGCTGCCACGTGCACGTGGCGCGCCCGGTCCGCGCCGGTCCGCTCGAAGAAGGTGCTCCAGTGCGCCGGGCCGGGCTTGTACGAGCCGATCTCCGAGGCCACCACCCGCACGTCCACCGGCAAGCCGATCACCCGCAGCGACGCATCCAGCAGGTCCGGGTCGGTGTTCGACAGGATCGCGAGCCGCCAGCTGCGCCGTCGCAGGGCCTCGAGCGCGCCGGCCACCTCGGGGAAGACCGGCCAGCGGGGAAGTGACTCGGCCAGGGCATCGGCCCGGCCGTCGGGGATGCGCAGGCCCTCGGCGGCGGCCAGGCGCCACAGGACCTCGGCCATGACCCGGCGGTAGGAGAGGGGCGGACCGGCCTGCACAGCCGGCTCGATGGCGTGGTACCGGCGCAGGAGGATGTCCGCGTCGGCATCGGGCCAGAGCTCGACCAGGGTGGCGCGGATGCCGCCCAGCCAGTCGATCAGGGTGCCGTAGCAGTCGAAGGTCGCCCAGCGCTCGCTCACTCGGTTGAGTGTAGGACCGCCCGGCGTGGCAGCATGTGGACCGATGAGCCCCTCCCCGCCCGACCTGCTCTCCGCCCTGCGCGCCGTGGTGGGCGCCGCCCACGTCCTGGCCGATGCCGACCTGCGCGCCGGCTTCGAGACCGACTGGACACGGCGCTGGCACGGCGAGGCGGCATGCGTCGTGCGGCCGGGATCGGTGGAGGAGGTCGCGGGAGTGATGCGCGCCAGCCTGGCCGCCGGCGCCGCCGTCATCCCGCAGGGTGGCAACACCGGCCTGGTGGGTGGCTCGGTCCCGCGCGCCACCGAGCCCCGAGGACGCGCGCAGGTGGTGATCTCGCTGACCCGGCTGCGCGACCTGGAGCCGGTGGACACCGCGGCCGCTGAGGTCACGGTGGGTGCCGGCGCAACGCTGGCCTCGGTCCAGGAGCACACCCGCGCGGCCGGCTACGCGTTCGGCGTTGACCTGGGGGCGCGCGACAGCGCGACCATCGGCGGGATGATCGCCACCAACGCCGGGGGCATCCAGGTGCTGCGCCATGGACCGATGCGCCAGCAGGTGGTCGGCCTGGAGGCGGTGATGGCCGACGGGACGGTGGTGCGCCGCCTTCCCGGCCTGGTGAAGGACAACACCGGCTACCACCTGCCGTCGCTGCTGGCCGGCTCGGAGGGGACCCTGGCGGTGATCACCCGCGCCCGCCTGCGGCTGGTCCCGCTGCTGACCCGCCGAGCCGTGGCGCTCGTGGGGCTGGCTGGGGCGGACGAGGCCGCGGCCCTTGCGGCCGAGCTGCGGCGACGGCTGCCGAACCTGCTTGCGGCCGAGCTCTTCTTCGAGGAGGGGATGGCCCTCGTCCTGCGCCACGCCGGCGGGTCGCGCCCGTTCCGCGAGGCGTTTCCCGCGTACCTGCTGGCCGAGGTGGACGGCGCAACCGACCCTACCGACGGGCTGGTGGACGCGCTGGAGGCCTGCGGCCCGCTGGTGCGCGACGCGGTGATGTGCACCGACGAGGCCGAGCGGGAGCGCATCTGGCGCCTCCGCGA
>DASUSP010000171.1:0-9549 GCA_036375035.1 Candidatus Limnocylindria bacterium | reverse complement strand
AGCATGGAACGGGCCTCCTTCCTCACCGGCGAGTTCCGGCACGCGCTGGACGACCGTGGCCGCATCGCGGTCCCGGCGCGGTTCCGCGGGCGCCTCGCCCAGGGAGCGACGCTCGCCCGCTGGCTGGACCGCTGCCTCGGGCTCTTCCCGCAGGACGAGTGGGAGGAGCTGGCCACCAAGCTCCGGGCGCTGCCCCTGACCAACCCGCGGGCTCGCGAGTTCGCGCGGTTCATGTCATCGGGCGCGGTGGAGGTGGAGCTGGATCGACAGGGCCGCGTGCTGGTGCCGAGCTACCTGCGCGAGTACGCGGGCATCGTCGAGGGGGAGGTCGTCGTGGTCGGCGCCCTGAACCGGCTGGAGCTGTGGTCGCCATCGGCCTGGCAGCCCTATCGGGCCCAGATCGAGGACGAGCCGGAGGCGCTGGCCGAGCACTTGGCCGACCTCGGGATCTAGCGGGACGCGACGCCATGACGCACGCCGCGCCCCCGCCATTCATGCGTCTCCGGGCCGATCGGCCCGCCATCCGACCAGAGAGGTGCGATCGCGAATGGGAGAAGGGCACCTGCCGGTCCTCGTCGACGAGGTTCTCGCCTCTCTCGACGTGGGGAGCGGCAGCTCTCTCGCCGATTGCACGGTCGGAGGCGGAGGGCACGCCGAACGGCTGCTGGAGGCCACGTCTCCGGATGGTCGCCTGCTCGGCCTCGACGCCGATCGGGCGGCCATCGCGGAGGCGCAACGCGTCCTGGCGCGCTTCGGCGACCGCGTCGTCCTGCGCCGGGCCAACTTCGAGGAGCTCTACGACGTGGCCCAGGCCGAGGGCTTCATGCCGCTCGACGGCGTCCTCTTCGATCTGGGGCTCAGCAGCTACCAGCTGGCCGACCCGCGGCGGGGCTTCAGCTTCGCGGCCGAGTCGGCCCCGGACATGAGATTCGATGAAGAAGCCGGCCTCTCGGCCCTCGAGCTCATCGACCGCTCGTCGCAGCGAGAGCTCGCCGCGATCCTCGGGACGTTTGGTGAGGAGCGCCGTGCTGGTCGCATCGCGAAGGCGATCCTGGCGGCGCGCGCGGAGGGGCGGCTGGTGAGCGCGTCCGACCTGGCGCGGGTCGTGGCCGGGGCGGCCCCTGCCAGGGGGGCGGACGCCGGCCGCATCCATCCCGCGACGCGCACCTTCCAGGCGCTTCGTATCGCGGTCAACCGCGAGCTGGAGGTGCTGGGCACCGGGCTCGCCGGGGCGCTGGCTGCCCTGCGCCCCGGCGGCCGGATGGCCGTCATCAGCTACCACTCGGGCGAGGACCGCATCGTGAAGCGCTTCATGGCGCGCGAGAGCCGCGACTGCGTCGAGGAGCCGCTGCCCCCGGTCTGCACCTGCGGCCACCGCGCCCAGCTTCGCGTGCTGGCGAAGGGCGGCATCACGCCGTCCGAGGCCGAGATCCGTCGGAATCGACGCGCGCGCAGCGCCCGGCTGCGCATCGCCGAGAAGCTCGCTCCGGCGAGCGCCACCTAGAGGAGGAGGGTCACCCATGAGCCGAGGACGTCCACGCCACCAGGCCAGCCGGCGGCGGCTGTACTCCGTCCGCCAGCGCGAGGTCCGTGAGCGCCGAGCCCGGGAGCTGCGCCAGCAGGAATACTGGCTGAGCGACCAGGTCACCGCGATCGAGATCGAGGAGGGCCTCGACTTCGAGTCGCCCACCTCGTGGTCCTCGCGCGTGCCCGGCCGCAGCGCGGCGTAGGGACGGGGGATCGCAGCGTGGCCATCGTCGGCGCACGCCCCGCCACGGGGTTTACCGGCCTCATCGGCCGGCGCTCGCGTGTGCGGCCGCAGCCCGCGCGACCGGCCAGGCGCCGTTCCGGGGCGCTGCGTCGTCGCCGCGAGATGACCGGAGCCGGTGGGCTGCTGATCGCCATCATCGCTGCAGCGCTGCTGGCGCTGTTCTACCTGAGCCAGTCCGGCCACGTCGCCGCCACCGGCTACGAGATCAACGCGCTCCAGTCGCGCGTGGCCGACCTGCGCGCCGACCAGCAGCAGCTCATCTACCGCATCGCCGAGGCGCGCTCGCCGGCCGTGATCGAGCGCGCAGCCAGGGGGCGACTGCAGCTGCAGCCGCTCCCCGTCGAATCCGTCACCTTCGCCGAAACGCGATCGACCGAACCCAGGACCCGATAGACAGCCACCGGCCGCGCCCCCGGGGCGCGACCGAGCGGAGAAGCGAATGCTCGCCAGGACCGACAGCCGTGGACGTGCCCTCCTCCTGCTGATCGTCGCCACGCTCATTGCCGGCGGGGTGGGGACGCGGCTGGTGTGGTGGCAGGTCGTGGAGCGTGATCACCTGGCCACGCTGGCCCTGCGGCAGCTGGCGCGGCAGGAGGAGATCCCCGCCGAGCGCGGGGAGATCGTGGACTCCAACGGTGTGCTCCTGGCGACATCGATCGAGCTGAAGTCGGTTTTCGCCACGCCACCCACGATCGAGGACCCGGAGAGCGTGGCGGCCCAGCTGGCCCCGATCCTGGGCCTGGACGTGGACGCCCTTCGCGACCGCCTCGACTCCGACGATCCGTGGGTCTGGATCCGCCGTCGCGTGGAGCCGGCGGTCACCGACCGCGTCGCGGCGCTGGAGCTGCGCGGCATCGGCATGCTGCCCGAAACGAAGCGGGTCTATCCGGTCACCGGCATCGCCCCCGGGACCACCCTGGCAGCCCAGGTGCTCGGCTTCGTGAATAGCGAGGGCGTCGGCCAGTACGGCATCGAGGCGTCCCGGGACGGGCAGCTGTCCGGTCTTCCCGGATCCGTGACGGCGCAGGAGGACGTCATCGGGCGGCAGATCGCCGACTCGATCCGGCAGCTGTCGGAGCCGGTGGACGGCTCGGACCTGGCCCTGACCATCGACGCCGGCCTGCAGCACCTGCTCGAGGCGACGATGTACGACACCTTCCGGCGCAACGCCGCCAAGGGCGTGACCGGGCTGATCATGGACGTGGACAGCGGGGCCATCCGCGCACTCGCCACGTTCCCATCGTTCGACGCCAACTCGTACCCCCAGTTCGATCCGGAGCTCTTCACCAACCCGGCGGTCAGCCGCCAGTACGAGCCGGGCTCGGTCATGAAGGCCTTCACCATCGCCGCGGCCCTGGACGCGGGCGCGATCACCACGCGAGACACGTTCAAGGACGACAACAACCTGCGGCTGGCGGGGGCGCGCATCCAGAACGCGGACCGCTACCAGTATCCCTACGGGCACGGCAAGCTCACCGCGGGCGAGGTCCTGCAGCTGTCGAACAATGTCGGCGCGGCCAGGATCGGCCTGGCGCTCGGGCGACAGGGCCTTTACGAGGCCTTCCGCCGCTTCGGATTCGGCTCGCCCACGGGCGTCGACATCAGCGGCGAGGCGGCTGGCGTGGTCTGGAACCCGGACGGCCCCAACGGATCGGGCGATCTCACCGCGGCGCAGAACGCCTTCGGGCAGGGGCTTTCGGTGACGGCGATGCAGCTGGCCGCCGGCTACGCGGCGATTGGCAACGGCGGGACGCTGGTCACGCCGCACGTCGTCGCCGGCTGGACGACTCCCGACGGCACCTACCATCCGATCGAGCAGCCACCCGGCGAGCGGATCATGCGGGCCGAGACGGCGACCACCGTGCTGGAGCTGCTCACCAGCGCCATCGACGACGGCATCGCGCAGGCCGCATCGGTACCCGGCTACTCGATCGCCGGCAAGACCGGCACGGCCCAGATCGCCGGGCCTGTGACCGAGCGGGTGCGTGTCGGGACCGATGCCGACGGCAGGGCGGTCTATGAGAAGGTGACCCGCCACCGGTACATCGATGGCTGGATCGACTCCAGCTTCATCGGCCTGATGCCGGCCAGCGACCCGAAGCTGGTGACCCTGATCCTGATCCATCGGCCCGCGACCTGGGGCCTGTACCAGATGGCCGAGCGGCCGGACGCGCTCTTCCGCCGCCTGGCGCCCCAGGTGCTGGACTACCTGGCCATTCCGCCGGACCGTCCGCAGCAGCCGGTGGCCGCGGAATGAGGCTGCTAGACTCGCCGCGAGCAGCCGCAGGTAGCCGATTGCCACCATCGATCGCGCTCGATGACCTCCTGGCCGCCACCGGCGGCCGCCTCATCGGCCCCACGTCCGTCACCTCTTTCTCAACCGCGGCCGTCGACTCCCGCAGCGTGACCCCCGGATGCTGCTTCGTGGCGCTCCACGGTGAGCGCGTCGACGGTCACGGCTTCGTGGCCGAGGCGGCTCGCAACGGGGCCGCGGTCGCCCTGGTGGAGCGGCCGATCGCCTTGGACGACGGGACTGAGCTCGCCCTGGTCCAGGTCGCCGACACGCTGAACGCCCTGCAGGAGCTGGCGGCCTGGTGGCGGTCGCGCTTCGGGGTGCGGGTGGTGGGGATCACCGGCTCGACCGGGAAGACCATCGCCAAGGAGATCGTGGCCGACGTCCTGTCGTCCACGATGCGGGTCCTGCGCAACCGGGGGAACCTCAACTCCGAGACCGGGCTGCCGATGACGCTGTTGCTCCTGGAGCCGGAGCACGAGGTGGCGGTGCTGGAGATGAGCATGTACACCGAGGGCGAGATCGCCCGCCTGGCGGAGATCGCGCGGCCGGAGGTGGGCGTGGTGTTGGCCGTGCATCCCACGCACCTGGAGCGCGCCGGGAGCCTGGAGGCGATCGCGCGGGCCAAGTCGGAGCTGCCCGCCGCTCTGCCGCGCGACGGCCTGGCGGTGCTCAACGCCGATGACGCGCGAGTGGCGGCGATGCGTGGCGTGACCGCCGCCGAGGTGCGCACCTTCGGCCTCGCACCCGACGCTGAGGTGCGTGCCGAGGAGGTCGCCTCGCTCGGCGTCTCCGGCACGGTCTTCACGCTGCGCACCCCGTGGGGCACCAGGCGGCTGCGATCCGGCACCCCGGGGCGACACCTCGTCCCGCACGCGCTCGCCGCCGCGGCGGTCGCCGAGCGCTTCGGCGTGCCACTTGACGAGGTGGAGCGGGCGCTGGCCGCCGGCAGCCGCGCCGAGCACCGCATGGAGATCCTCGAGGCCGCCTCCGGCGCCACGCTGGTGGACGATACCTACAACGCCTCGCCCGTGTCGGTGGCTGCCGCGCTGGAGTTCCTGGCTGAGACGCCGATCCCGCCCGGCCGCCACCGCTACGCGGTTTTGGGCGACATGCTGGAGCTGGGGCCCGACGAGGAACGCCTGCACCGCGAGATCGGGACCAGGGCAGCGGGCGTGATCGATGGGTTGGTGACGGTCGGGGAACGCGGCCGCTGGATCGGCGACGCGGCGCGCGCCGCGGGCCTGTCCCGGGTGGCGACGGCCGCCGACGCCCACGAGGCGGTTCTTGCGGTGGAGCGCGAGCTGGCTCCCATGGTCGGTGACCTGCTGCTCGTCAAGGGATCGCGCGGCGTGCAGCTCGACCTGGCGGTGGATGCTCTTGTCGGCGGGAGGGCGCCCGCGTGACGATGCTCTCCATCCTGCTCGCGCTGCTGCTCGCCTTCGTGGGCGTGGTCCTGCTGGGCCCCGTCTACATCAACCTCCTCCAGCGGCTCGGCTTCGGCAAGCAGATCCGCGCCGAGGGCCCGGAGGGCCACGAGGTCAAGGCCGGGACGCCGACCATGGGCGGGATGCTGATGGTGCTGGTGGTCATGTTCCTGGCCATGGCCATGCGCATCGAGGACACCTACACCCTGACGCCGATGCTGGCGCTGGTGGGCGTCGGCGTCCTCGGCGCCGTCGACGACTTCGTCAACGCACGTACCGGCATCGGCATGCGCGGACGCTGGAAGCTGGTCTGGCAGACGGTTGTGGCGCTGCTGGCGGCCTTCTACATCCAGCGGCACTTCGACATTACTGTCATCAACATCCCGCTGGTCGGTCAGGTGGTGATCGGCGGCCTGCTCTTCATCCTGTTCGCCGCGTTTGTGATCGTCGGCGTCAGCAACGCGGTGAACCTGACCGATGGGCTCGACGGCCTCGCCGGCGGCGTGCTGATCTTCAGCTTCGTGGCATACCTGCTCATCGCGCTGGTCCCGGTGGAGGGCGTCCCCGAGGGCAGGCCGAACCTGGCGGTCTTCTGCGCGTTGATCATCGGTGCCCTGATGGGCTTCCTGTGGTTCAACGTCCACCCGGCGCAGATCTTCATGGGCGACGCCGGGGCGCTGTCCATGGGCGCCACCCTGGCCGTGGTGGCCACCATCACCGGCCAGCTGCCACTGCTGGCGGTCATCGGTGCCGTGTTCTTCGCCGTGATCATGAGCGTGGTCCTGCAGGTCCTCTCCTTCCGCCTCCGCGGCCGGCGGATCTTCCGCATGACGCCGTTGCACCACCACTTCGAGCTGATCGGCTGGGCGGAGGAGAAGATCACCGTGCGCTTCTGGATCGTGGCTGCCCTGGCGGGCCTGCTGGGGCTCAGCCTCTTCCTGTACAGCATCGACGCGCTGACCTGAGCCCGATGAGCCGATGAGCGCCGCCTCCGCCCCCATCCGCGCCATCGCAGATCTGTCTGGCCGCCGCGCGCTGGTCCTCGGCCTGGCGCGGTCCGGGCTGGCCGCCGCGCGCATGCTGGCCGATGCCGGAGCGCAGGTCACCGTCTACGACCGCCGCTCGCGGGATGAGCTGGCCGAGCAGGTCGCCGGGCTGGACGGGCGGCCAGTCCGGCTCGCGCTGGGGATCGACGCCGACGAGGCGGCCGCCCTGGTGGCCGCCGCCGAGCTGGTGGTCACCAGCCCCTCGATCTCGGCCCGCTTCCCGACCACGGATGAATGGCTGCGCCGCGCGCTGACCGAGGCGGAGGCGGCCGGTGGCGAGATCGTGGGCGAGGTCGAGCTGTTCCTGCGCCTGACCCAGGCCCGCGTGCTGGCGGTGACCGGCACCAAGGGCAAGACCACCACCACGGCGCTGATCGGCGCCATCCTGGCCGCCGGGGAGGTGCCGCACGCGGTGGGCGGGAACATCGGCACACCGCTCATCGAGCGGGTCGGGGAGCTGAGCCCCGACCATTGGGCCGTCCTGGAGCTGTCCGAGCTGCAGCTGGCGGGCATCACGCGCGGGGCCGAGATCGCGGTCTACACCAACATCGGCGCCGATCATCTCGACCGCCACGGGACGGTGGAGGCGTACCGCGCCGTGAAGGCGCGGCTGGCCGAGCTCACCGTTCCCGCCGGCCGCGTGGTGCTGAACGCCGACGATCCCGGCTGCCGCGAGCTGGGGTTGAAGCTGCCGACCGCGTCGCTGGCCTGGTACGGAATCGAGGATGCCGGCCGCGGGCTGGGCGCCCACGTCGCCGACGGCTGGCTGGTGGTGGGTCCAGAGCGTGTCATGCCGGTCGAGGAGGTGCCGCTTCCCGGCGAGCACCTGCTCGCCGACGTGCTTGCAGCGGCCTTGGCCGGGTCGCTGGCCGGCGTCCCTGGCGAAGCGGTGGCGCGCGGGACCCGCGAGTTCGCCGGCGTTCCGCACCGCATGGAGACGGTGGGGGAGCGCGGGGGCGTGCGGTTCGTCAACGACTCGCAGGCCACCATCCCGTTCGCCACGCTGGCCGCGCTGTCCTCGTTCGGCGATGCGGGGCTGGTGCTGATCGCCGGCGGCCGCGGCAAGGGGCTGGAGTACGCGGCGCTGGTCGAGGCCGTCGTGGAGCGCTGCCGCGCGGCGGTGCTGCTGGGCGAGACCGCGGGAGAGCTCGAGCGGCTGATCGCCGGCAGGCTGCCGGTCCGGCGGGCAACCTCCATGGACGAGGCCGTGGCCGCAGCGGCCGCGCTGGCGGGCCCCGGCAACGTGGTGCTCCTCAGCCCTGCGGCCGCCAGCTTCGACATGTTCAGCGACTACGCCGCGCGCGGCGACGCGTTCCGCTCCGCGGTGGCGAAGCTGCCGGGAGGCGCGGCGTGACCGCCCAGGCCATCGGCGCAACCCGGCGCACCGCCACTGCTCGCGCGGCGCGCTCCGGCGTGCGCCGCGAGCGCCGCGGGATCAGCTACCCGCTCCTCACCGCGGTCCTGGCCCTGGCGGCGATCGGCGTGGTGATGGTCTACTCCGCCTCCACGGTGCGCTCTTACCTGGCGGGCGGCGACCCGGGGGCGCAGGGCATCCAGCAGGCGATCTGGGCCCTTCTCGGGATCGCGGCCATGTACGTCGCCAGCCGCCTCGATTTCCGGCTGCTGCGCTACCTGGCCATCCCCGCGTACCTCGGCGCCATCGCGCTGCTGCTGCTGGTGCTGATCCCCGGCATCGGGACCGAGGCGTTCGGCTCGCGGCGCTGGCTGGTGGTCCCCGGGATCGGGTCATTCCAACCCGCCGAGCTTGCCAAGCTGGCGATCTGCATCTACCTGGCGCACTGGCTGGACCGTCGCGGGGCGAAGGCGCGCGGCTTCTGGAACGGGCTCATCCCCTTCGCGCTGCTGGTGGCCCCCGGCTTCGTTCTGATCGCGATGGAGCCGGACATGGGCACTGCCGGCGTGTACGCCATCACCGCGCTGTCCATCTTCTTCATGGCCGGCGCCAACCTGCTGTACCTGGGCGCCGTCGGCTCGGCCATCGGCGCGGCGGCGGTGATGATGATCAGCAGCACGCCGTACCAGCTGCAGCGAGTCCAGACCTTCCTGGACCCGTTCCGCGACCCGATGGGCTCCGGCTACAACACCATCCAGGGCCTCTACGCGCTGGCGCTCGGCGGCGTGGCCGGGCAGGGGCTGGGGGCCTCGAAGCAGAAGTTCCTCTACCTGCCGGCGCCCTCGACCGACTTCATCTTCGCCATCATCGGCGAGGAGTGGGGCCTGGTCGGGACGCTGACGGTGGTGGCCCTGTTCCTGCTGGTCGCGTACCACGGCTACCGGATCGCGATCCACGCCCCGGACACTTTCTCCGGCCTGCTGGCCGCCGGGATCACGACCTGGCTGGTGGTGCAGGCAGGGATCAACATGATGGTCGTCACCGCCTTGATGCCGGTCACCGGCATCCCGCTGCCGTTCATCAGCTACGGCGGGTCGGCCCTCACCATCAACCTCGTGGCGGTCGGCATCCTGCTGTCGATCTCGCGCGAGACCACGCAAGGATCGATCCTCGATGCGTTTTCTGGTATCGGGCGGCGGGACCGGCGGGCACATCTTCCCCGCGCTGGCCGTCGCACGCGCCCTGCGCGACGCACAGCCCGAGCTTGAGCTTTCCTATGTCGGGGGCGTGCGCGGCATGGAGCGGCGGCTGGTCGGGAACACCGACCTGCCCTACCACCAGCTGGTGGTGCGGTCCCTGCGGAGCGGCGGCGTGAACGGGCACCTGGTGCTCGACCCGCTGCGTCTCGGTGCGTCGGTGCCACAGGCGTGGTGGCTGCTGCGGAACCTGAGGCCCGATGTCATCTTCACGACCGGCGGCTACCTGGGCATCCCCCTGGTCATGGCCGGGCGCGCGCGGGGCGTCCCCAGCCTGGTGTGGGAGGGGAACGTGGTCGCAGGCAAGGCCACGGCCGCCGTGGGGCGGCTCGCCGATCGGGTCGCCGTCTCCTTCCCGCCGACCCTCTCAGCGTTCCCCGGTCGCTCCTTCGTCTCGGGCAC
>DASUSP010000170.1:0-2557 GCA_036375035.1 Candidatus Limnocylindria bacterium | reverse complement strand
ACCCGCTCAGGGCGGAGTACCCGATCACGATCACGAACGTGACGGCCAGCAGGAGCAGGATCTTCCAGGCCGGCAGCAGGAAGCCATGCCACCACATCTCCATGGTGAACAGCAGCGGTAGACCGATGATCAGTCCACCCCCCGCCGCCCGGACCAGGTCCTGCAAGGACTGCGTCACGGACCCGTCCGGCCCACCTTCCGAACCGCCGGACCGCTTGCCCGCTTGGCTCATGCCCCCCCATCAGCAACTTGCAGGCCAGCCACGGACGCCCCCCAGTAAGCACCTCGTAATGCCTCCATAAGGGGCTCCGTGACAGTGTTCAGGTGATCTGAACACTCGGAGAGACGGTAGAGGTGAAGTCGGGAAGGGCCATGCTCGGCCGGCGGCGGTCGCGCTGGAAGACGCGGACACGGGACCCATGGCTGCAGCGCCCGCTGGGGCTGGCCGCCCTGGAGCGCCTGAGCACTCCGCAACGCATCGCTCGCCTGATTCGAGGCCGGATCATTGGTGGCGACGTGCGGCCCGGGCGCCGCCTCGAACCGATGCGCGTGCTCGCGAGCGACCTGGGCGTGAGCCTGCCATCGGTCCGAGAAGCGATCGCCCAGTTGCGCGGCGAGGGGTTGGTGGAAGTCCGTCACGGCGTCGGATGCTTCGTCTCGAGGCGGCCAAGGAGGGCTCGCGTTCTGCGAGCATCGGTGCGAGATGCCGCCAGGCACGAGGCGGCGGAGATGCGGCTCACCACCGATCCGGCGGTGGCGCGCGCCGCCGCGCGACGCGCAACCCCGGCAACCCTGCGTGAGCTGGTGAGCGCGATGTTCGAGCGTGAGGCTGCCTCACGCAGCCGCAACCCGGCGGCGTACGTCGAGGCCGATCACGCCTTCCACCTGGCGCTGGCCAGAGCTGCGCGCGGGCCGCTGGCCATCGCGGCGCACCGGATGACGGTGCCGCTGCTGGGACCGATGGCCAGGGCCACCGCCGCGCGCGACACCGATGACCTCCATCTCTCGATGCTTCACCGGTCGCTGGTCGACGCCGTCGAGCGGGGACGGGAACATCGGGCCGCCCGGGCAGCCCGACTCATTGCGTGGCACGAGACGCGTCCGCCATAGCGCGTTGCCCCGCCGATGCGTACGCTATCGGCATGCCCCAGATCCACCTTCGCGCCGAGGAGGGCGACTACGCGCCGCTGGTGCTCCTGCCCGGCGATCCGAAACGCGCGCGCCGCATCGCCGATCGGTTCGATGCCGGGTCGAGTCGCGAGGTCAATACGCATCGCGGGCTGTTGGGCTTCACCGGCACCTTCAACGGGGAGCCGGTCAGCGTCCAGACCAGCGGGATGGGAACGCCGAGCCTCAGCATCGTGGTGGAGGAGCTGTTGCGGCTGGGAGCGCGGCGGCTCATCCGGGTCGGCACCTGCGGTGGCATCGCCCCGGGGCTGCACACCGGTGAGCTGGTGATCGCCACGGCCGCCTGCCCGGTCGACGGCGCGACGGCCACGTACCTGCACGGCGAGCCATACGCCCCGGCGGCGGACTTCGACGTCACCCGGGCCCTGGTCGATGCCGCCGCGGCGGCGGGCGTGGCGGCGCGCACCGGGCTGGTGGCCTCGGTCGACGTCTTCTACAACACCGATGCCGACTACGCCCAGCGCTGGCGCGACCGGGGGGTACTGGCCTTCGAGATGGAGGCGGCGGCCCTCTTCTACCTGGCGGCCCGCGCCGGCATGAAGGGGGATGTGCGGGCCGGCTGCGTGCTGACGGTCAGCGACGTCCTGTCCGAGGAGGTGAGCACCGAGGAGAGCTACCTGCCCCTCGAGGAGCTGGATCGGGCCATCGACCGGATGATCGACATCGCCCTCGTCGCCGGGACCGCCGTCTAGCCGCCGTTCAGCCGCCGCCGAACGTCCGGCCCACCTCGCCCCAGCGCTGAAGGTTGCGGACCAAGCCGACGCGGCCATCCACGCGCACCCGATCGGTCCGCAGTCCGGCGCCGATGTCCCAGCGCCCCAGGCGCCAGCCGGCGAGCCAGGCAGCATCGGTCGTGACGACGAGATCCTCGTCCCAGCCGGGGTGGCTGACGCACACCTCCGGCTCCCGCGGCGAGGCGACGAGCCACAGGCGACGCGTGGCGAGCCGCTGCTCGGCGATGTCGAACAGGACGGTCACCCGCCGCCCGGGGAGGAGGTCCGGTCGCTGTCGCAGGGTCTGCGCGAGGCCCCACACCACCACGTACGGGTCGACGTGCTCCGGCGCGAGCTCGAGCCAGCGTTCGCCCCACGCACCGAGCGCGTCGCACACCGGCGCCAGCTCCTGCCCGGCGGCGGTCAGCTCGTAGCGCCAGCCACGGCGTCTCGGGTTCGGCACGCGCCGAAGAACGCCCACCGCCTCGAGCTCCCTGAGCCGCTCGCTGAGCAGGGTGCGCGGCAGGCCGGGCGCCCCGTCCAGGATCTCGCCGAAGGTGGCGCAACCGATCAGCAGATTGCGGACGATGATCGGCGTCCAGCGAGTGGCGAAGACCTCGGCGCCGCGGGCGATCGGGCAGTATTGGCCGTAGCCG
>DASUSP010000169.1:0-4764 GCA_036375035.1 Candidatus Limnocylindria bacterium | reverse complement strand
GTCAGCCCCACCAGGTCCAGGAGCTCATCGCACCGGGCCCTGGTCTGCACCCCTGCGTAGAAGCTGCTGACGTAGGCGAGCGTCTGCCGCCCCGTCATCCAGCCGTAGAAGCGTGGCTCCTGGGCCAGGTAGCCGACGTTGGCCCGATGCGCGCCCTGCAGGTCGACCGGAACGCCGGCCACTCGGGCATGTCCGCCGCTGGCCCGCGTCAGCCCGGCGAGGATCTTGAGCGCGGTGGTCTTTCCTGCACCGTTCGGGCCGAGGAAGCCGTAGATCGACCCGGACGGGACCTCGAGGCTGAGCTCGGTCAGGGCCGCCACGCCCCGGTACCGCTTGCTCACCCCCTCGATGCTGATGGCGGTGGTCATGTGACCCTCCGCTTCGATCGCCAACCCGGGAGCGGAGCCCACGGCGCGATGCTGGAAGGCTGTCCCGTGCGCGGCCGGGCGGCATCGGTGCAGTCCCGAGAGCACGGCTTGGGGTTGTCCCTATAGCCACCGTGCGCGGCGCGTGGGAGCATGGCCCGGTGACGAACGGAGGGTCACCCGCGCTTCGCGTGGTCATCGCCGACGACTCGCTGCTGGTCCGGGAGGGGACGGCGCGGCTGCTCGCCGACGCGGGCTTCGCGGTGGTCGGCCAGGCGGCCGACGTCGAGGGGCTGATGCGCCTGGTGCGGGACGCCTCGCCTGACGTGGTGGTGCTGGACATCCGGATGCCGCCCACGTTCAGCGACGAGGGGCTGCGGGCCGCGGCGCAGATCCGCGCCGACCACGGAGAGGGGATCGGGATCCTGGTCCTCTCGCACCACGTCGAGGCGGCGTTCGCGATGCGGCTGCTGGGCGAGGGCGCCCGCGGGACGGGCTACCTGCTCAAGGACCGCATGGCCGACCTTGAGGACTTCGAGGAGGCCATTCGACGCGTGGCGCGAGGCGGGTCGGTCGTCGACCCGACGGTGGTCAGCCAGCTGGTCCACACCCCGGCATCCGACCGTCGCCTTGCCGACCTGACCGAGCGCGAGCGGGAGGTGCTGTCGCTCATGGCCGAAGGCCGATCCAACCAGGCCATCGCCGACCGGCTGTTTGTCACGCCCAAGACGGTGGAGGCGCACATCGCCTCGATCTTCTCGAAGCTGGAGCTCTTCCCCACCGGCGAGGACCACCGCCGGGTCCTGGCCGTGCTGGCTTTCCTGGAGGCGCGCTCGTCCTAGCCGATACCCAGGATTCGCTGCAGCAACACGGCCGACAGCTCGTCCTTCTGGATGAACCCCAGTGCCGGGCTTGCACCGATGCGGCCGCTGTAGGTCGATGCCTCGCGGCTCGAGATGAGCACCACTTGTGGCGGCGACGGTTCCAGCGCCAGCTGCTCGGCGACGGCGAACCCGTCACGTCCCGGCAGGCCGATATCCAGCAGCACGACCTGTGGCCCAAGGGCCCGGAACGCTGCCAGTGCCGACGGCCCGTCGGCCGCCTCGCCCACGATCTGCATCCCCTCGGCCTCGAGGAGGGCGCGGGCCTGCTGCCGAAAGGCCGCGTGGTCATCGACGATCAGGATTGCAGTCATCTGGCCCGATGGTGGCACGCCGGCGACATCCAGACCTACAGGGTTATCCCGAGATCCGCGGTCGGGCGGGCACGTGCCGAGGGCCGAGCGCTCGTCCGGCGAGAGGCCTTCCCATGCGGGCACGAGCGTGGGACGATGGCCCGGTGACGGGTCAGGGCCCGAGCGATCCGCGACTGCCGCTGATCGCCCTGCCGGTCGTCCTGGTGGTGGCGCTGCTGGCAGAGCTGTCGCTCGCCAACGCCGGGATGGGAGCGGAGGCGATCCTGACCGACGCCGCGTCCGGCCTGGCCTTCTGCCTGGCGGGGCTCGTCGCCTGGCGACGCCGGCCCGCGAACCGGGTCGGGCCGCTGATGACGGGCATCGGGCTGGCCTGGTTTGGCGGCGACTTCCTGTTCGCCCCGGTCCCGCTGGTCGGGCCGCTCTCCTTCTTTGCGCAGGCGGCGGCGCGCGTCCTGTTCGCCTGGCTGCTGCTCGCGTTCCCGTCCGGCAGGCTGGAGTCCAGTCTGCACCGCTGGGCGGTCGGCCTGATCGCGGGCCTTGCTGGGGCCCTGGCCGTGTTCCAGCTGGTGACGCTCGATCCCGCCACGATCTGCCCGTGCCCGACGAGCCCGTTCAGCTTCGCCGCGGACTGGCCCGCGGCAGCTGAGCTCGAGAACGCCTCGGCGGCGGTGGGTATGGGGATGACCCTGATCCTGGTGCCGCTGGTGGTGCGCCGGATCGTGGTGGCGTCGGCACCGGCTCGGCGCTCGCTCCTTCCCGTCCTGGCCGGCGGCGCCTTCTCCCTGCTGTCGGTTACCCCGGACCTGGTGAGCCGTCTCTCGGGCACGGCGCCCGAGCCGATCGAGTGGCTGCCCATCGTCTGGGTGGCACTTCCGCTGGGCTTCCTGCTGGTGCTGCTCGACGCGCGGATGGCCCGCGCGGGGGTGGCGGACCTGATCCTCGACCTCGACGCGGCGGCGGAGCCGATCGGACCACGGTCCGTCGCGTTGCCGCCCAACGGCGCAGCCGGCGCAGCGTCGTCTCTCGTGGCGAGCGGTCCCGGGCAAGGCACCACGGTCGCGGTGGGCCTGCTTGGCACTGCCGCCGCCGCGTCGCTGGTGGCGATGTCCGGTGAGCAGAGCGGCGAGGTCAACCCGGCGTTACTCGCCTTCCTGGGCTGCTGGGTGAGCCTCTCCTACGTGGTGGCCGGCATGGTCGCCTGGCATCGGCGCCCCGAGAGCCGGCAGGGACCGCTGATGGTGACGGCCGGATTCGCGACGTACCTCAACTTCCTCATCTGGTCGAGCAATGACCTGCTGTTCACCATCGGGTGGGCGTGCCAGTTCCTCCCTCCCGTGCTGTTCCTCCACGTGTTCCTCGCCTATCCGCACGGGGTGCTGCGATCCCGCCTCGACCGGATGGTCGTCCTGGCCGCGTACGGCACCGCGGCGCTCTCCGTCCCGGGGCTCCTGCTCGGCCTCGACGGTGACCGCAACCGCATCGCGCTCCTGCACGAACCCGAGCTCGCCGACCTGCTGCTCCACGCGCAGCTGCTCCTCACCAGCGTCCTGATGCTCGCCGGCATCGGGATCCTCGTCCGTCGTCGGCTGCGGGGGGATCGCCCGCTGCGCCGGACGTTCAGCTGGCTGATCGACGCGTTCGCGATCGGGCTCCTCCTGATCGCCCTCCTCATGGCCGCGGTCTACTTCGACTGGGCCGCACCCGTGCAGGACCCGTTGCGGCTCTCGACCTTTTTCGTCATCGGACTGGCGCCGTTCGTCTTCATGTTCGGCCTGCTCCAGGTTCGGCTGGATCGCGCATCGGTGGGCGACTTCCTGGTCGAGATGGGGAGCAACCCTGGTCCTGTGCGGCTCGAGCAGGCGGCTGCGCGGGCGCTGCGCGACCCATCGGTCAGCATCGCCTACTGGCTCGACGACCTGGACGAGTACGCCGATGCGAACGGCAAGCGCATCGACCTGACCAGCCAGGCCGGGAGGTCGGTCACGCCGGTCGAGCGCGACGGAGTCCTGGTGGCCGCGCTGCTGCACGACGCGGCGCTGGACGACGAGCCGCAGCTCCTGCATGCGGTCGCCCACGCGATCGGGATGGCCATCGAGAACTCCCAGCTGCAGGTGGAGCTGCAGGCGCGCCTGGCGGACGTGCAGGCCTCTCGGGCCCGCATCGTCACGGCCGGCGACGTCGAGCGGCGGCGATTGGAGCGCGATCTCCACGACGGCGCTCAGCAGCGCCTGGTGGCGCTCTCGCTCGCCCTGCGGCGCGCCCAGGGTCGAGCCGGGGACGCCACCGATCCGGCGCTCTCCGCCAGCCTGGAGGACGCCGCGACCCTGGTTCGCGAGGCGCTCGACGAGCTGCGCGAGCTCGCCCGCGGCCTGCATCCCGCGATCCTCTCGGAAGCGGGGCTGCCCGGCGCCATCGCCGCGCTCGGGTCACGGTCGCCGGTGCCTGTCACCGTGCTCGAGGTGCCGGACGAGCGCCTCGCGCCGGAGGTTGAGGCAGGCGCGTACTTCTTCGTGTCAGAGGCGCTCGCCAACGTCGCCAAGCACGCGCCCGGCGCGACGGTCACGGTACGCATCGCCCGGGACGCTGAGCGGCTGACGATCGAGGTCTCGGACGACGGCCCCGGCGGCGCCTCGCCGGGGCCCGGATCGGGGCTCCAGGGACTGGAGGACCGCATGGCGGCCGCGGGGGGCGGCTTCCAGGTGCGCAGCCCTGCGGGTGCCGGCACCCATCTGCTGGGGTGGCTGCCCCTGGGAGCGGGCGCCGCCTGAGTCTGGATGTCTCCCACCTCGGGATATCCCCATCCGAGGAGTGGGGTGGTCACCGATGCGCGCCCATCCCGACCGCCCGTACGGTGCTGGCCGAATTCGCCGCAAGGAGTCCGACCCGATGACCTGGCAGATTCTCCGCCACACCGTGATCCTCGGCACGCCGATCGCCCTCGGGACCCTGGCGGCCGTACACCCGATGCTCCCCGAGAACAACGTTACCGTCTGGAACCTGATCCACACGCTGCAGATCCCGCTGGCCTCCCTGCTGGGCATCGGCGTCGTCTTGCTGCTGCGTGGCGTGCGCGGCGGGGCGGCACGGTCAGCGCGGCTGGCCATCATCCCGTGGGTCGCCTTCTTCGCCGCCTTCGACGGCGTCGCGGGACTGGCGACCGGATCCCTGGTGCAGTACGCCCACGCCCATCCGCACGCCGCCGGG
>DASUSP010000168.1:0-3577 GCA_036375035.1 Candidatus Limnocylindria bacterium | reverse complement strand
GCGCTGGCCGGCGCCGACCCGGTGGGCATGGCGATCATGCAGCTGCGCCGCCGGCTGAACTACGCGACCTTCGAGGGCTGGATCTCCGACCTGGCCCTGCCGGACGGGGACGGGGGCGGCGAGATCGGCGCGGCGCTCGTCACCGCGCTGGTGGCCGAGTGGCGGCTGCGCGGCGGCCACCGCATCCTGGTCTCGGTCCACAGGGCTGAGGATCGCCGCCTGGCGGCGCTGCGGGACGCGGGATTCGAGGAGGGCTTCGTCGACTACCGCCTCGCGCCGGTGACCGTCCCGACGGTGCCGATGCCCGCGGGCGTAAGCGTCCGGCCGCTGTCCGAAGTGGACGGCGACGCGGTGACGCGCCTGATCGCGGAGTTCGGGCCGCGCCGCTCGCCGGTGCCGGACCGCATGGAGGCCGTGCTGCGCACCTACGCCGTCCACGCGCGCGAGGTGGCGGCTGGTCGCGCCGCGTCGGTGGTGGCCGAGCTGGATGGCACGACCGTCGGCGTCTGCACGCTGGAATGGCAGCGTCCGTTCTGGACCGATGAGCTCCAGGCCTGGATCCCGGACCTGGTCGTGACCGAGCCGGTGCGCGGCCGGGGCATCGGCCGCTCGCTGCTCGCCGCCGCGCTGCGTGCCGCCCGGGACGCCGGTGCCGCCGAGGTCCGCCTGGAAACGGGCGCGCGGCGGGCTGCTGCCCACGGGCTGTACCGGTCCACCGGCTTCGTGGAGGCGGGACGGACCTGGATCCTGCGCCGGGAGGACTGACGTGACCGACGACGAGCAGCCCAGCGACTTCGTGCGGCGCCTCCCGATCGGAGAGCGGCTGCCGCTCGGCGATGTGATCGACGACCCCCTCTTCCCGTTCGAGGGCGGCGACCTGCGGCTGCGGCCGCTCGAGCCTCCCACGCTCCCCGAGCCCGAGCGGCATGGCGTATCGGCGTCCGACTGCCACCTGTGCGAGGACAGCCCGACCGAGATGATCTGGTCCGACGAGCGTTGGCGTGTGCTCTCCAAGGCGGAGCCGCACGGACTGCCGATGGTCGCCGTCCTCGCCCCGCGCGCGCACCACGACCTTGACGATCTCCCGGCTGGCCTGGCTCGCGAGCTGGGACCGATGATTCAGCGCGTGTCCCGCGCGATCGGGCGCCTCGAGGCGGTGGGCAGGGTGCACGTCAACCGCTGGGGCGACGGCAGCCACCACGTCCACGTCTGGTTCCTCGCCCGCCCGAAGGGGATGTGGCAGATGCGTGGCGCCATGCTGGCCGTCTGGGACGACCTGCTGCCGCCGGTCCCGGCTAAGGAGTGGGCAGCGACCCGCCGCGCAGTGGCCGCCTCGCTGGCCGAGGAGGGCGGCCGGGCGCTGGTGTGACCGCTAGAATCGGTCCATGCCGGATGCCGCCCAGGGTCTCGCGCAGGAGACCATCCGCGTCGAGCATGCTGACGGCGTCGCCACCGTCACCCTGAACCGCCCCGATTCGCTGAACGCGCTGAACGCGGCCATGCGACGCGAGCTGCTGGCCGCCTTCAAGGCGCTGGCCCGGGACGACTCCGTGCGCGCCGTGGTCCTCACGGGGGAGGGGCGCGGCTTCTGCTCCGGCGCGGACCTGCGCGGTGGCAGCGGTGAGCTCGAGTTCCGGCGGGTCGTGACCGCCGAGTACAACCCGCTGGTGCGCGCCATCCGCGACCTGCCCAAGCCGGTGATCGCCGCCGTCAACGGCGTGGCCGCCGGTGCGGGGGTCAGCCTGGCGCTGGCCTGCGACCTTGTCTACGCCGCCGAGGAGGCGCGCTTCATCCTGGCCTTCGTGAAGATCGGGCTCGTGCCGGATTCGGGCTCAACCCGCACCCTGGTGCGTGCCCTGGGCCGCCATCGGGCCGCGGAGCTGATCTTCACCGGCGAGCCACTCGGTGCGGGCGAGGCGCGCGCGGGTGGCCTGGTCAACGCGGTGGTGCCCACGGCCGACCTGGCCGATACCGTCCGGGAGGCCGCCGCACGCCTGGCGGCTGGGCCGACTCGTGCCGTGGGTCTTGCCAAGCGGCTGATCAACGAGGCGGAGGACGCCACGCTGGACCAGAGCCTGGCGACCGAGGCGGCGCTGCAGGAGATCGCCGGTCGCACCGAGGACCATGCCGAGGGGGTCGCGGCCTTCGGCGAGAAGCGGGAGCCACGTTTCGTTGGCCGCTGACGGGGAGCGGCTCGGCGTGCTGGAACGAATGGGGGTGCTCGGCGCCGGCACCATGGGTGCCGGGATCGTCCAGGTCGCGGCCGAGGCCCGCGTCCCGGTGCGGGTCCACGACCCGGTGCCGGGTGCTGTCGACCGGGCTCGCGAGCGGATCAGCCGCTTCCTGGCCCGGCGGGTCGAGAAGGGGGAGATGTCCGCCCAGGACCGCGAGGCGGCGATGGCCTGCATCGAGCCGGTGGGCCGCGTCGAGGAGCTGGCGGAGGCCGACCTGGTGGTCGAGGCAATCCCCGAGGAGCTGGAGCTGAAGCGCGAGGCGTTCCGGCTGCTGGATGCGGCGACGGCTCCCAGCGCGGTGCTCGCCACGAACACCAGCAGCCTCCCGATCGCGCGCATCGCGGCGGCGACGCAGCACCCGGGGCGCGTGCTCGGCATGCATTTCTTCAACCCCGTGCCGTTGATGCCGCTGGTCGAGGTCATCGCCGGCCCGGCGACTGACCCGGTCGTGACGGACTCGGTGGCGCTCTTCGCCCGGCGACTGGGCAAGACGCCCGTGGTCGCCGCAGACACGCCCGGCTTCATCGTCAACCGCGTGGCGCGGCCCTTCTACCTCGAGGCGCTTCGCATCGTGGGCGAGGGGGCCGCAACCGTCGATGCCGTCGACGCCGCCATGCGCGGCATCGGCTTCCGGATGGGGCCGTTCGAACTGATCGACACCATCGGGCTGGACATCAACTACGCCGTGTCGCAGAGCGTCTACGAGCAGTTCTTCGGCGACGCGCGCTACCGGCCGCACATCCTGCAGCGCGCCATGGTTCACGCCGGCAGGCTGGGGCGCAAGGCCGGCGCCGGCTTCTACGACTACGACACCGACGGGGGGCGCGGCGCGCCCTGGCCGGGATTGTCCCGGCGACCCGGTGGGCCGCAGCCGGCCGTGCTGGACGAGCAGCAGATCGCGGCCCGGATCCTGGCCACTATCGTCAACGAGGCCGCCTCGGCGGTCGCCGAGGGCGTGGCCTCGCCGGAGGCGATCGACACCGCCATGCGGCTGGGGACCGGCTACCCGTCGGGGCCGCTGGAGTGGGGCGAGCGCATCGGGCTATCGCACGTGGTCCACACCCTCGACGCGCTGCACGCCGCCGTGCCGGACGGGCGCTACCGGGTGGTGCCGCTGCTGCGCTCCCTGGCCGAGGGCGGCGGGTCCTTCTTCGGGCACCCGGCATGACCGAGGCCAACGAGCCGCTCGCGGACCGATACCGGGCGGTGGTCTTCGACATGGACGGCCTGCTGCTGGACACCGAGGTCGTCTGGCAGCGTTCCGAGGAGGAGCTGTTTCGTCGTCATGGCGAGGTGTTCTCGATGGAGGACAAGCTCGCCGTGATCGGGACTTCCGCCGATCA
>DASUSP010000167.1:0-6885 GCA_036375035.1 Candidatus Limnocylindria bacterium | reverse complement strand
TCGCAGCGCCATCTCGTCCAGCAGCCGGCCGCGCGCGATGTTGATCAGCCATGCCGTCTCGCGCATCTCCTGCAGCTGGGCGGCACCCATCATCCCGGCCGTCGCCTCCGTCAGCGGGGCCGCGATGACCACGATATCGCTGCGGCGGAGGAGCTCGTCCAGCTTGTCGCTGGGCAGCAGCTCCACGTTGTCCGGTGCGCCGCCCAGCTCCGGACGCCGGCGCGTGGCCAGGATCCGCGTCTCGAAGGGCGCCAGCAGGTGGGCGATCTCGGAGCCGATGCTGCCGAACCCGATGATCCCCACCGTCAGCCCACCCAGCTCGCGGCCGGGAAGCGGCTGCCAGGTCCGCTCGCGCTGCAAGTCCAGCAGCTGCGGCAGGCGACGCGCGATGGCCAGGCACATCATCACCACGTACTCGGCGATCGGGCGGCTGAACACGCCGCGGGCGTTGGTGACGATCAGTTGCCTGGCGCGCACCGCGTCGGTGGCGACCCGGTCGATGCCGGCCGAGAAGCTGTGGATCCACTCCAGCCGCGGCGCATGCCCCACGAGGTGGTCGAGGACCGGCCCGGGGACGCCCCCGCGCAGCAGCACCCGGGCGTTCGCGAGCGGATCGCCGCTCTGGTCGTGCACCACACCCTCGCGCGAGACGGGGACCAGCCGCACGCCGGGGACGGACTCGATGCGAGCGACCTGCTCCCCGCTGAGTGGCGAACCAAAGATGGGCGTCGCCAGGACGACGACCTCGTCGCCGTTCAGGGAGCCTCCTCGGGCCGGAGTGCCGGGGCCGGGCCCGCACCTTCGCGGTCCATGCGCGCGATCCAATCGTCGGGTCGCCTGATCTCGGCCAGCGTCGGCAGGTTGTCGGGGCCGAGCCAGACCCGGTTCATGAACTCTCGCCCGCGTGCCGCGATCACCGCCGTCACGAAGCGCTCGCCGGCGAGGTACTGCTCCATCTTCAGGTCGAGCCCGGTGAGGCGCATGATCGCGCGCTCCACGCCACCGCGCCCCTCGTTGCGCCGCTCGAAGCGGTCGTGGATCTGGCGGAAGCCGGGCAGCAGCCGCTCCCCCGCCGCGTTCATGACGTGGTTGGAATAGCCCTCCAGCAGCGACATCAGCGCCTGCGTGCGCTGGAACGTGGCCAGCTGAACCGGCGACATCATCCGCTCCAGCCAATGGCCGCTGCCGCGGCGGGCGAGCGCCTGCTGCAGGCGAGTCATCATGCCGCTCGAGTCGGCGGCCAGCTGCTCGATCGACTCGGCCACGAGCGCGGCGAAATGGTCCCGCAGCCAGGGATACGCCTCGAACTCGAACGCGTGGGTGGCCTCGTGCAGCGCGATGAAGGTGCGGAACTCGTCGTGCGGCAGGCGCATGGCGTTGGCCGTGGCGCTGATGTTCGGCTCCACGAAGTGCAACCGCCCCCGGGTGGTGGGCCCCGCCGCCAGGAGGCTCACGTCGTACTGGCCGAGCACCTTGCGCGCCAGGAAGGCGAGCAGGAAGCCGAGCTGCTGATTGCCCAGCGAACGGTTGACGATCCGTGCAAGCGCACGTCCGGCGGTGTCCTGGCCGGTCTGCTGCGCCGCGACGATCCGCTCCACCCGCCCGAAGAGCGTCTCGAACGTCGCCAGGTTCAGGTCCACCCAGCCGGCACGGTCGACCACGGCCGGCGTCTCGAGGGCCGCCGGCAGCGCCGCGCCGATCTCCTCGGCAACGACCGGCTCGATGCGCAGCAGGGCCTCGCGGTAGAAGGCCTCGGCCGCGGCTCGCGACTCCTCCGGCAGGCCGGCTGCGTCGCGACCCAACCGCTTCAGGGCGATGGTGCGGACCGCGTTCCAGTCGATGAGCCGCGTGCCGGCGCGACGCATCAGCTCGCGCTGCGCGACGGTGGCGCCCATGGCCAGCAGGCCGCCGACCACGATGCCCATGCCCAGCCGGCCGGCGTTGCGTGTCATGCGACGAGTCTAGTCGGGCGTGAGGGTCGCCGCCTCGACCCGGGGAAGGGACTCGCCGAAGAGCCGCTCGGCCACGGCCCGAAACGGCTCGACCTCGCCGGTGGTCGCCACCCGGTGCCGGGGCGGTTCGCCACCGGCCGTCGCGCGGGTTCCCAGCGCATCGAGCAGATCCTCGGTGGCGAGGGCAGTGGTGAACGCCGAATCGACCACGGCCACGCGCTCCCCGACGGCTCGCTCGATCAGCGGGCGCAGCAACGGATAGTGGGTGCAGCCCAGCAGGAGGGTGTCGATCTGCGGGTCGTTCGCGCCCAGCTGGCCCAGGTAGCCGCGAACCGCGGCATCGGTCTCCGGATCGTCCAGCCTGCCGGCCTCGACCAGGGGGACCAGCTCCGGGCAGGCCTGCTGGGTCACGGCCAGGCGGCCGTCGGCCTCCAGGATCGCCGCCGGGTAGGCGCCGGAGCTGACCGTGCCGACCGTCGCGATGACCCCGACACGGCCAACGCGGGTCGAGGCCGCCGCGGCAACCGCGCCGGGGCGCACCACGCCCAGCACCGGGACCGGCGAAACCTCGCGGACCATGGGCAGCGCCTGCGAGGTGGCAGTGTTGCAGGCCAGGACCAGCAGCTTGATGTCCTGGTCAACTAACCAGCGCACGCCCTCCAGCGTGAAGCGGCGGACCTCGTCGGCCGGCCGCGGCCCGTAGGGAGCTCGGGCGTTGTCGCCCAGGTACACGGTCGTCTCGCCGGGCAGGCGGCGATGGAGCTCCGACAGGACGGTGAGGCCGCCCACGCCAGAGTCGAAGACGCCGATCGGCCGCGGGTCCGCGGCCCGCTCGCTCACGGGGCGTTCAGCGCCGGGCCAGCGCCGGGGATCGCTGGCGCAGGTGCGCGCTCAGCGACTCGGCGATGCGGTGGACCCCCTGCGAGATCGGTGCGTCGGGACTGCCCGACACGAACGGCACGCCTTCGTTGTTGGCCGCAACCACCAGGTGACCGTCGGAGACGATCTCGTAGTCAATCGGCCGACCGATGGCGGCCTCGACATCGGCCTTGGCGAAGCCCCCGGCGGAGTCGGCCCGGTTCACGACCGTCGCCAGCTTGGTGGACGGGTAGCCGATCGCCTCGAAGGCCTCGTTGGCCATCACCAGGCCGCGGATCGCCATGGAGTCGTAGGTCAGCACCTGCAGGATGACGTCCGACGCGTCCAGGAAGACGAGGACGTCGTCGGACAGCGCCGCCCGGGTGTCCACGATCACGAACTCGTACAGCTGGCGCAGGATGCTCAGCGCCTTCTCGACGTCCCGCACCGTGACCATCTCGGCCATCTCAACGCGCGGCGGGGCCAGCAGGATGTCGATCCCCGACGGGTCCTTCCAGGCCACATCGGTCACGTCGGACTCGCGGATGCGGTCGGTGGGCAGGTTCACGATCGAGGGGGCCGCGGCTGGCACGCGCAGCAGTCCGCGCAGGTCGCTGAACTGGAGCGAGCCGTCGACCAAGCACACCTTGTGGCCGGACGCCCCCAGCGCCACGGCCAGGTTGTAGGCAATGGTGGTGCGGCCCACGCCGCCCTTCGGCGAGAACAGGGTGACCATCATCGAGCCGGCACGGGAGGCCTCCACCGCGCGCTCCTCGTAGGTCTTGCGCACGATGGTGGTCAGGTCGAAGCCGGAGAACGGCATCTTCAGGATGGCGTCGACGCCGCGTTGCGGGTCCTCGCGCACCGGGTTCTGCGGCACGGTGACCATCACGATCCCGACCTCGGGCGCGGTCTCCCGGATCCCCTGTGCCACCTGCTGGCCCGATGTGCGGCCCTGCAGCAGTGCGTCCACGATGACGACGTCGGGCTTGTACTCGCCGACGGCCGGGACCGCTCGATCGCCGGAGGTGATCACGTCCAGGATCTTGATCTGGGACTGGGCCTGGAGCAGGGCGCGCATGTGCGACGCCACCTGCGGCACGTCCTCGATCACGAGGAGCCGGATCTGCTCGCCTGCCATTCTCCCCACAGCCTCCTGCGCTCGGTCGCCCGGGCCGCTGCTTCAACCAACGGCTCGCCGGACCAGGTGGATCCGTCGCTCGCTGTCAGCCTGCAACGGGTCCAGGTCATGCGAGCCGTACGTCAGCTCCTCGGCCAATCCGGCTTCACGGACGAGCGTCGAGAGCGCGTCTGAAGAGGGATACCAGAGCCGATGACTGGCCGGTAGCCGCGCTATCGTACCATCGGGTCGTCCTACATCCACGATCGTGGAGAAGGCCACCCGCAGGCCCTCCGGCGCCTGGCGAACCATGAGCTGGCTGCGCCGAACGTACTCCGTCCCCTCCACCACGCGGCGCCAGTCCAGCGAGAGCGGCAGGTCCGCGGCCGGCAGCTGCCCCGGACCAATGTCGTCCAGCACCGCCACTCCCCGTGGATGCAGCACGGACGCCACCCCGGTCAGCAGCCGCAGCGCCTCCTCCGGTCCGTCCAGGTGCGGCAGGACACCGGCCAGCACCACCAGTGACGCATCGCCTCCCAGCGCCCGGCTCAGCTCGGACCGATCCAGCCGCCGCACGTCGCCGCCCAGCAGCACCAGGCGCCCGTCGGCGCCGGCCGCGGCCAGCTCCGGGTCGGCATCGATCCGACGTTGAGCCCGGCGCAGCAGAGCCGCGCTCCCGTCCAGCCCGACGATCCGCTGCGCGCCCCCGGCCAGCAGGGTCGCGAACAGGCGGCCGGAGCCGCAGCCGAGGTCAAGGACGGCCCGCCGGTGACGCTGTGCCAGCTCCCGATAGAAGACGAGGTCCTCCGTGACCTGGTCGTGCTCGACGTCGTAGATCTCGGCGAGCAGGTCGGGATCGCTCGGCTGGCCCGCGAAGATGTCCGCGCTCACGGAATGTCGAAGCGTCGCACGGCGAACCACTCCACCAGCACGACCATGGCGAGCACGAACAGCGCTGCCGGCACCTCGAGCGCCGCCGCAATCCGCAGGCCGGCCAGGGCCGCCACCGCCAGGCCCGCCAGCAGCCCGCGCCGCATGGCGCGGCCCCACGACCCGCGGTACTCGATGCGGCGCCGCAGGGCGAACTCGGCCAGGAAGGCGAACGGCGTCACCAGCAGGCCCACCGTCACGCCGACCAGCGCGACCACCACAGCGCGATTGAAGCCCGCCTCCGGGCAGGGACGACCGGGCTGATCGCCGGCACAGGAGGCCGATGCAAAGGCGACCAGCGCCACCGCGGACAGGAGCGCCAGCAGGACCAGGATGGCGACGGCCAGCCGGCTTCCGCTGCGCACGGCTCAGCGAGCCGAGTCGGGGCAGATCTCACGGAAGGGGCAGAATCCGCACCGCATCGGCGAGGGAGCTGCCTCGAAGCGGGCGGCGCGGATCCCCTCCCCCACCTGGGCAACCTGCTCCGCCGCCGTCTCCAGGCGCTTCTGGCTGGGCGTCACGCGGCCGACGATCCCCGACTCCAGGAAATGGAGGGCCAGCTCGTCGGGGAGGCGGCCGTGCTGGGCCTCGTGGGCAAGCGCGTAGATGGACAGCTGCAGCGACTCGCGGGCCCGTCGGTTGGCCGTGGCGGGGTCGCGCACGTCGCTGGACTTGTAGTCGGTGATCGACACCCGGCCGTGCTCGTCGAGGTCAACGCGGTCGTAGCGCCCGCGCACGCGTTCGCGGCCGAGGTTGACCGCGAATTCCTGCTCGATCGCCGCCGGGCGGGCGGGATCGGTCTGCTGCTCCTCCCAGAAGCGGCGCAGCGCGTCCCGTGCCGCTTCGCGGCGAGCCTCCTCGTGGCGCCGGGTCAGGAAGCCGACCGACTCCCACGCCGCATCGAGCTCCGCGAGCAGCTCATCCAGCGACATTGCCGAGCCGGCCAGCTGCTGCCGATGGAAGCCCTGCACCGCTGCATGCAGGGCGCGGCCGTAGGCCATCTGGTGCGACGCCGGCGTGGGAATCCGGATCACGTGGGCGTAGCGGTACCGTGCCGGGCAGTCGAGGTAGTCGCTCACCTGCCCATAGCTGAGGTTCAGCGGCCGGTCGCCGATCACCGGTGGACGCGGCGCGTCGGCAGTCCGCGGGACGGCTCGGCGGTCGTGGCGCGCGAGGCGCTCGGAGATGGAGGGACGCAGCGTCTCCACTGGCGTGGCTGGCGGCAGATCCAGCGCCTCGAGCACGAACGGGCTTACGCGCCGCGCGGCACGTCCGCCATAGTCGCGAGCCCAGGTCATCACCAGCTCCTCGCGCGCGCGGGTCATGCCCACGTAGAAGAGGCGCCGCTCCTCGGCGAGGTGGTGGTCGCCATCCGGGAGCGGGTCGCGCACCAGCTCATCGGGCAGCGGAAGCTGGTCGCCGCGGCTGCGGGTGGGGAATCGGTCGTCAACCAGTCCGACCATGAACACCACCGGGAACTCCAGGCCCTTCGCCTTGTGATAGGTCAGCACGTGGACCGCGTCGCCCTCGTCGAGCTCGACGTCCGCTGTCGAGGGGTCGTCTCCCACCTCGATCAGTGTGTCGAGCTGCTCGACCAGGAAGGGCAGCCGATCGTCCCGCAGCAGCGAGGCCTGGCGGCGCACGATCTCGAAGAAGCGGGCCACGTTCGCCAGGCGCTCCTCACCCGTCTCTCGCGCCTCGCGGGCGAGCTTCGCGAGCCAGCCACTGGCGTGCACGAAGTGGTAGAGCAGCTCTCCGGTGGTGCGCTCCGTGCTCATGGACCGATGCAGGTCGAGGCTGGTCAGCAGGCTGCGAACCGCCTCGAGCGCCTGCGCCCCGAAGAGGCGGCTCTCGCGCTGCTCGACCGCCTGGCGGAGCGCGGCCTCGAGCGGCGTGCGGCGCCGCGTGGCGGCGTTCATGGCCCGCGTGACGCTGGCCGCGTCCAGGCCGAACAGCTCGGACGTGGCGAGGTCGTAGCAGCTGATCGAGTCCTCTGGGTCGTTGACGGCGCGCAGGAAGCTGACC
>DASUSP010000166.1:0-3210 GCA_036375035.1 Candidatus Limnocylindria bacterium | reverse complement strand
AGGAGGCCAGCGGCGAGCCCGCGAACTTCGATCAGTCCGGCGAACCCGCGCCGAGCGACGAGGCGGCCGTAGGCGGTCCCGACGACCCATCGGACGGCGAGGACGCTGAAGACGGCGAGGAGACGGCTGTCGCTCCGGTGGACCTGGCGACGCCGACCCCATGGCTGGTGCTAACTGGGGCGGGGGCCCTGCTGCTGGTCGGCGGCCTGGCGCTCCGTTTCGTCGTCCAGCCGCGGGCCGGCTAGGGGGTTGCGGCCAAGCGCCCCACCACGATCGCCGCGACCAGCACCGCCAGGAAGATCGCCCCCGCCAGCATCGCTGCCAGCGGCGAATCACGGAACGACGTGTCCCGCGGCTCGATCCGTGGCGGGCGCCGCGTGACGGGGATCTGCACCTCGCCGGGGCCGCGCCGTGTGCGTGGCGCGGAGCGCACCTCGTCCGCTGTGGTCCGCCAGGTGGCCCAGGTCCGGGTCGTGGTCGGCTGCGCGGGACGTATGGGCCGCCTCGTGCCGGCCCAGTGGCCGCCTGCCGGCGTGGCACCGGCCGGGTGGGCGCGGTCGTACTCCGCCCGACGGATCTCAGACGAGAGCAGCCGGTAGGCCTCGTTGATGCGGCGCATCGGCTCCGCGCCGGCCTGGCCGGGATGCAGGTCCGGGTGGTGGCGCTTGGCCAGGCGTCGGTGTGCGCGGGCGATCTGCAGCGGCGTGGCGTCGCGGGGGACGCCCAGCACCGCGTACGGGTCCAGGACCGGGCGATCGGCCATGGCCGAGAGTCTAGACTCAACCGTGCGCCATGGCTGACCGAAGACCGATCCTGATGCTCATCGACGGGCCGAGCCTCGTCTACCGCGGGTACTTCGCGCTGCCGCCCCTCACGACCTCCGACGGCATGCTCACCAACGCGGCGTTCGGCTTCCTGCAGATCGTCCTGCGCGGCATGCAGGACCTGAAGCCGGACTATGCGATCGTCAGTTTCGACCTCGGCAAGCCGCAGTTCCGCTTCGAGGCATACCCGGACTACAAGGCCGGCCGACCCTCGATGCCCGATGACCTGCGCGCGCAGTTCCCCATCGTGCGCGAGATCTGCGCCATGATGGGCATCCCGATCCGCGAGCTGGAGGGCTACGAGGCCGACGACGTCATCGGTTCGCTGGTCCAGGAGGCGAAAGCCGCCGGGGTGGAGACGTACATCGTCTCGGGGGACCTGGACGGGCTGCAGCTGGTGAACGACCACGTGAAGCTGCTAACGACCCGCATGGGCGTGGCCTCGACCATCATCTACGACGACGACAAGGTCATGGAGCGCTACGGCCTGCGCCCGGACCAGATGCTCGACTACAAGGCACTCAAGGGCGACACCTCGGACAACATCCCCGGGGTGCCCGGGGTTGGAGAGAAGACCGCCATCCAGCTCCTGCAGCAGTTCGGCTCCCTGGATGCCATCTACGAGCACCTGGACGAGGTCAAGGGCAAGCTGGCCGAGCGGCTGGCCGAGCACCGGGAGTCGGCGTTCATGTCCCGCGAGGTGGGCCGGATCGTGACCGACCTGCCGGTGAAGCTGAACCTGGACGAGGCGCGCACCGGCCGCTATGACCGGCGAGCCGTGGCTCATCGCTTCCGGGAGCTGGAGTTCCGCAGCCTGATCGATCGGCTGCCGCCGTCAAGCATCGCGCCGACCGGGCACGAGCCGGCGGAACGGGAGACCGGCGGCGGCCTGCAGCTGTCGCTTGAGCTGCTGGCGGGGGCGGGTGCGGCTGCCGGCGGCGGCGCCGGAGGTGATGCCGGCGAGGTTCGCGCCCAGCCATCGGCCCTGACCGATCCCGCCGGGGCGATCGAGCAGGTTGACCCGCGCGTCGTCCGCACCGATGCCGACCGGGACGAGCTGGCCGCCTGGCTGGCGGCACAGGGCGATGCCGTCGGCCTGGCCTGGGCGGCCGGCGCCGGGCGTCCCCTGGAGCGGCCGCTGCTTGGGATCGCGCTGGCCGGTGCCGACGGCGTCACGTGGTACCTGCCGTGGAGCGAGGACCGGCCGCTGCCCGCGTGGTTCGCTGAGGAGGCGGCGCCGAAGACGGGCCACGACCTGAAGCAGCTTGCGGTGATGCTCTCGGTGCGTGGCAGCGCCCTGGGCGGCGGGCTGTTCGACACTCTGGTGGCCGGCTGGATGGTCAACCCCTCGCTGCGGGCCCAGACGCTCGACGACCTGGCCGCCAACCGCTTCGGGGCGGAGCTGCCGGAGCGGCCTGCCAGCGCCGAGACCGGAGCGGAGCAGCAGGCCACCGCCCGCCGAGCGGCGGCCGAGGCGCTGACCAGCCTGCTGGTGCGGCCCCAGCTCGAGATGGAGCTGACCGAGGGCGGCCTGATGGCGCTCTTCCGCGAAGTCGAGATGCCGCTGGTCCCGGTCCTGTGCCGGATGGAGCTCGCCGGTGTGGCCATCGATCGCGACAAGCTGGAGCGCATGGCCGTCGAGTTCGGTCAGCAGCTGGCCTCGCTGGAGTCGCGCATCTTCGGGCTGGTGGGGCACGACTTCAACATCGGTTCACCCAAGCAGCTGGAGCAGGTGCTCTTCCACGAGCTGGGCCTGCCGGCCACCAAGCGGACGCGCACCGGCTTCTCGACGGACGCATCGGTCCTGCTGGAGCTGCGCGAGCAGCACGAGGCGGTGAGCCTAATCCTGGAGCACCGCCAGATCTCGAAGCTGAAGGGCACCTACGTGGACGCCCTGCCGGGCCTGGTCGGGACCGATGGTCGCCTGCACACCACCTACCAGCAGGCGGTCGCCGCCACCGGGCGCCTGTCGAGCATGGATCCCAACCTGCAGAACATCCCGATCCGGTCCGCGCTGGGGCGTCGCATCCGCGGCGCGTTCGTGGCGCCGGACGGGAAGCTTTTGCTGGGAGCGGACTACTCGCAGCAGGAGCTGCGTATCCTGGCCCACGTCTCCGGCGACCCGGGGCTGAAGGCCGACTTCGCGGCCCACTCGGACGTGCACCTGGCCGCCGCGGCCAGGGTGCTGGGCCTGGCGCCGGAGGCGGTCGGGCCGCGGGAACGGAGCGTGGCAAAGATGATCAACTACGGGATCGCCTACGGGTTGAGCGACTTCGGGCTGGCCGATCGGCTGAAGATCCCGCGCGAGGACGCCCAGCGCTTCATCGCCGACTACTTCGCCGCCTACCCGGGCATCCGCCGCTACACGACCGAGATCCGCATCCTC